>JAFGHY010000010.1 GCA_016929855.1 Candidatus Woesearchaeota archaeon
ATACAAAGTCTAGCGACTTTGATTGTTGAAATCAATGATTTCAACATGTCCTAAAACCTACCCCGTAGGGGGCAACCCCCTGGTTTTCTGCGTCATTGTTGTTGCTAATCTGTGGAATTATCAATTTTCAAATCCCAGTCTATTCTTCTGCCGTTCTTGTCATAGCAGGCTATTGACTGGACAGCATAGGGACGGCAGATGATGAAGTGCACCATACCTTGTTTGGAAAAGAAACGGGTGTCCGCCATGCTGGGCCGGTTGCTGAATCCAGGATGCGAGTGCACGCTTCCGAGCACTCCTGAAGTCAATGGCAGGTCTATCCTTATGCGCGTGCTGGTCCTGCTTGCATGGTAAGGCTGGTACACCATCTCATAGAATGTCAGGGTCTTGTCCTTAATCCGTCCTTTCAGGAATGTGGTGTACTCGTTAGGGTATGCTTCGTTGGCAAGGTCTATCATCGCTTCAACGACTTCTTTCAGGACCAGGACCTCTTCGAAGTAATAATCTTTGATCAGGAAGTTCCTGATCTTTTCTTTTGTAGTGTCTTTTATTTTGTCAAGCATTTTTCCGGCGATCCGGAGAGTTTTCGGTTATTCGTAATCTCTCCGATTTTTCTTGGCATATACATAATAAACTGAACGTCTGCTTATGTGTTATGGTATTCAAACAAAAAGACCGGACTATACTTAAAACTTTGCGTAATAACGCCCGCACAAGCCTTACTGACTTGTCCAATAAGCATGGTATTCCTGTCAGCACTGTCTACGAGCGTGTGACTAGGAGCATTCCTGACGTGGTGCACAAGTTCACTGCAAGGCTTGACTTTGCAGAATTGGGCTTCAACAACCGTGTAATAATGGTTCTGTCATCGAAGCTCAACAAGAGAGAAAACCTTCTGAAGGTTCTCGAAACTGCCAGAGAGACAAACAATCTGGTGAGACTGGCGGGCGGCAGCGACTTCTACTGCGAAGCGGTATTCAGGAACATGAAGGAGCTGGAGGATTTTCTTGACAGAATTCACACCATGATAAAATCAAAGCAGGTCTATCATGTCATCGAAGACCTTGTTATTGAAGGGTTTGCGGATTATTGAGTTGCTATTCAGTTTCTTGCACTGGTCTTATCACATCATCATAAAACAACTCATAGAACGCTTCTCTTTCTTCTTCGTGCCCGTAGTTTTGTTCGTAGTATCCTGGCATGAAGAATTGTGTTCCATGGAATTGTTGTTTGACAACTCCATAATATATTGTCAGCAGGTGAAGGAACATGTCTTCTTTTAATTGCCTGCCTTTTCTTCCGAATTTTCCTAATCTGCGGATCTTGCGAGAGATGTTAGCAGGATTGTCGGTGAAGAGTATTGCGTTTTCTTCAGGTCTGCTTGCATATGGTGCTATCAGTCCGCTTTCAGTCCTGTAAGGAGTGCCTGGATAAGGGTATCTGAAGTCAATATCAAAATCGACGAGATCCTGAATATCGAGATGTTTAACGGCTTCTTGTGCTAGTGTGTCGTAAGGCAGTTCAGTTGCCGGCCCGACTTTCGTTGATGGATGTGAGAGTATAAGTGCAACTTCTCTCAAACAGTATTCTGCAAGCACTTTATGTTCTGCTGGATTGGTTGATTGAAGAAGTCTTTTAGGTACTGTGTTGTTGACTTGTCTTCTGAATTGCGGGTTTGTTTCATAAAGTTCAATTAGGTTTTCAAGTATTGCAAGGTAATTTTCGTTGACAAGCACGACTTCTTGCAGTTGACTGATTTCAATAGATGGCGTGTGGGCTTTGGCTATCCTTTCCAGGCCCGAAATTTTTTCTGCTGCAGATTTTCTCAGTTCTTTTTCAATAGTTTCTTCATTGATTCCTCGGGCTTTCCAGTTTAGGCCTTTCCATTCAGTATCCACGAGCATGTGGGCAGTGCCGTTTAGGGTGTTGTTTTCCATCCAGGCCATGAAGTAAGTTATGTCTACGGCAACAAGTTCATTGGCGGTGATGCTGTTCTTGAGTCCAACGCCCATGTATGAGTTTCCAGTCCATATTGGTTCTGCGACCACTGGATATTGTGTTATTCTCGGAATGCTCTTTCCTTTCTTTTGGTTTTTTTGCATCTCCCCCCCAAACATCTATATTAATTATGTAGTGGTAACAGTATTTATTTTATAATTTATTAAATTTGTGTAGCTTTTTTTCCAAAAAATAAGAATATTTATAAAGATTGTATAACAATATGGAAATTATGCATAGCATCGACGACGTTGATAAGAGTATCCTATTTGAACTGGACAAAAATTCCAGGCAGAGTGTCAAAATGCTGGCCAAAACCCTAAACCTAAAGAGAGACACAGTGGCATATAGGATTAAACGTATGGAATCTGAGTCTATAATTCAAGGCTACTATGCTCTAATAGACTACTCTAAGCTAGGATACACTCTTGTTCGCCAGTATTTCAAGTTCCAGAATACAAGTCCTGAAATCGAGAAACAAATCATTGATTACCTAGTTGGTTTGAAAAGCACATTGACTGTATACAGCACAGAAGGAAGTTCAGATGTGGCAATAGGTTATCTGGTTCATTCCTTGGATGAGTTTGACGCAATACTGAAATCCTTTCTTGCCAAATTTAAGCAGTACATCTATGAGTCAAACACTTCGATTTTTCTTGAATATGTGCATTTTTTAAGGAATTATCTTGTTCATATGAACGCCAGAAACACGTCAGCTGTTGGAACCGGGGCCTCCCAGGCAGTGGATTTTGATGACACAGATATCGCCATCTTAAAGACCCTGACTGAAGATGCAAAGACCCCCTTGCTGGAGATTGCAAACAAGCTGGGGCTGTCATCAATGGCAGTGAGTTACCGGATAAAGCAACTACAGAAAAAACAGATTATTCTGGGTTACAAGGCCCTGATCAACAGCTCTTTTATTGGCTTCGAATACTACAAGATTGATTTGCAGTTGGAACAGCTCGGTAGGATTCCTGAGCTCAGGAGTTACATAACAGAGCATCCCAACATCATTTACGAGGACCGAACTATTGGCGGCAGTGACATGGAGTTTGATGCCGAGCTGGAAGATTATGACTCATTCTATGCCTTGCTTGACGATATCAAAACCAAGTTTCCCGGGATCATAAGGACCTATAAGTTCTACAAGGCCAGAAAAATATTCAAGTACAAGTATCTGCCGGAGTGAGATTTAAGTCTCCTAAATTAATTTATTAATAGATAACTACTGTATAGTAGCAAATAATCGAAACATTTTTAAAGTGTCTTATTCATGTTTACTTACATGAAAAGAAAGCAATTCAAGGCAGTCATTTTTGATATTGACGGGCTTCTTCTAGACAGTGAAATCCTACAGTATAAGGCCTGGGTACAGAATCTGAAGGACCAAGGGGTTAATCCTCCTGAAGTTGAAGGCAGGTTCACAGAACAGCATTATGCAGCTCACTATGCAGGGGTTTCGGCCGAAACGATTGCCATACCTATATTGTGTGAATTTGGTCTTGAATCTATAGTGGCTGAAATGGATTTCCTGAGACGACGTGATGAGATTCTTGATGATTTATTCAGAAGTGAGGAGATCAATTACATGCCTGGCGCACTGGAGGCTCTTGAATATTTCATTAGTATTGGCGCGCCGGTGATTCTTGCTACTTCTGGTGACGGTTATGAAACTCCTCTTAAGCTTGCGGGTTCACCTCTGGGCGAATATGTAAAAGAGAAAGGACTGAAGGTTGTCGTGAGAAAGCAAGGCATCAAAGGCAAGCCCGAACCTGACATTTTCTTGGCAACAGCCAAAGAACTTGGATATGCGCCTGGAGATTGCCTAGTGTTTGAGGATTCCCGTTCAGGCTATGATGCGGCAGTAGCTGCAGGTATGACCTGCTTTGCGATCGCTACAAAGTGGACTGCGCCGAATCTTCCTGAAGACGAAATCGAAAACAGGTATGAGTCTCTGGCAGATGCGATTAAAGATGTTAAACAAAACTATGGACTAGTCCAACCAAGTTCTGACAACACATCCTGAGTGCTGTGTTTCAAAGGTCCTTTTTCTTGAATGCTAAGTGTACTGCACATTGCAGCGAAATTGCCTGCTTTTTCGATGTCGTTAAACAAATCCAATCCTTGAATAAATCCCGCTATGTAAGTATCTCCTGCACCAGTAGGATCAATAACTTGCTTTGTAGGATGAGCAGGAATCTTTATTTCTTTCCCTCCTGTGAAAATGCTGCTGCCTTTACTGGCCCGGGTGCATAATATGGTTGGACATATTTTGCTGAGCAAATGACCAGCATCTTTGTAATTGTCTTTCTCCGCAAGAAACATCAACTCATTCTCATCTGCGGAATACACTTTGAGATTTCTGAGGAGTTCTCTGGCTTTTTCAGGATAATTCATTACTCCTTTGCCATCTACTGCATATAAGAATATTCCTTGACCGTGGCATACAACATTCTTGCCTGAGAGTTTTGTAAAAACTTCTTCAGAAATGTCCATATTATACATTGGCGCCAGGAATATCCAGTCATACTTTCCTTTTGGAATATCTTTGCTAATAATTGTATTTTCAAAGTATTCCACTGTAAATGTCCTATGGTCAGGATTATTGTCAGCATATTTTATATGGTGATGAATAGTGCCTTTCTTGTATACTGGGATTATCATGTCTATTTCTGAAATGCTCGGAAGAATTTTTTCTTTGTCATCCTTAGCATATGTCGTCAAAAGGATTATTTCATTTCCCAATGCTTTCAGTGCCCTTCCAGTATAGTATGCAGGACCTCCTGTCTGCTCATATTTCTCTCCTGAAATCTCAATAGTGTCTTTAAGGACCGGACCAATAACCAAGTATTTCATAAGAAATCACAACACAGGGTTTGTTTATATAGTTTACGCGGTAGGTAATGTTGCCTTGCCGTGGCAGTCGTCGTACACCTTGTCGATTATTTCCTTGCTTTGGCCGATGTACTGGAATGGGTCTGTCAGAGCGACCAGCTTGTTCTCAGGTATCCTGTCCAGGATTTCAGGTTTGGTTCTGATTGCATCGATAAAAGGAATTCCTGCCTGCACTCCTTCACCTGACAAATCGCCCATGATGTCGTGTGCCTCTTTTCTTCCCATGGGCCTGTCATTCAATCTTGGGTCGGTTAGGTACATCATCACTTGCTGGGCGCAGGGGTAACCGAGGCTTCTTGTAACTCTGGCTATTGCGACATCTTCTCTTAATCCCAGATGGTAAATCTGTTCCGCCAGTCTTCTTGCTGCGTGGTCAAAGAATTTCATTCCGTCATCAAAATCCATCCTTGCGTTGGCGCTTCCTCTCAGATTTCTCGCATATGGCATTTGTGTGTTTAACATAGCAGTTGTTAGCCATCCGAACATTTTATTCCGCATAGACATATTCTGCTCTTCAACTGTCGGATTTCCTCGATGAATATCTTTATGAGGCATAGCAACACTTCCTTTCTTTGGCTTTGGGTCGGCATTGTAGAAGATGAACCTGTCGTTTCCTCTTCCATCTGCAATATAATCTGCGAGATTGTCCAGCGTAGCGCTTACCCGGGCAAGAGAGTAGACAATATCTGCAAGATACTCAAGTCCAGGAACTTGTGCAGGAGCGGTCATGTGATTTAGTCTCAATGCCTCGCAAAAGTGCTCCTGCAGTCTCATGCCATCGACTCCTGCGGCTGTAGCTTGATGATGGTTGCCGGTTGCGTCAGCAAATTTTCCCATGATAGAGTTTTCATAAAAGAACTTCATGACGTGAAGTCCTGATTGCAGTAATTCTCCATAATGCGCGAAGGCCCTTCCTACAACGCTTGGCAGCGCGTCATAAAGGTGGGTTTGGTCCATATGCGGTACCTCACTCCATAATAAAGCTTTTTCAAGAGTAATATCCCTGACATTTTCAATGGTCCTTGCCAAGACTTCCATGCTTCTTTTTATCTGGATTCCTCTGGCTGTCTCTGTAGTGTCGGCGCTTGTGGAGAATCTGGCAATGTGAGGCTTTGCCGCATTACTCACAACTTCATCCAGAGCTCTTGTTATTCCGTGAACATCATGCCCTGTTTGCTCTTCAATCTTGATTATTCTGTTTGGGTCCACATGGCCTAAGTTTGCTTTTTCAACAATTTCTTCTGCGACTTCGGGAGGTACTATGTCTGGTGCGACAGCTGATGCTGACGCAGACATTTGGCCTACCACCCTAAGGCTGCTATCAAAGGTCTGATTTTGACCCCAGATATCATTCATGTCATCAGTCCCATATCTTCCATGAGCGAGCTGTTGAATGTTAGGTTTTACTTCTTCGGGAAATCTTGGGATTGGTTGCGTTGGTTTTTCAGGAAGTGTTGCCATTTTCGCTTACCTCTTGTTTAACATCATGCTGCTCTAACATGATTGAATTCATTCACTGCCCTTTCCAGATTGTCTTTTGTTGTTTCTGTTTTGTTTGGATAGAGGTCATACACTTTTGCTCCAACCCATTGGTTTGTTCCTGCCTGGAATAATGTGTTCATTGCAAGCAGGAATTCACGTGAGGGCATCTGCGGTGGCACGACTTGCTGCATCAATGTCCTGAAATCTTCAACTCCTGATTCTCTGGCTTCAGCCTTTGCCCGTTTGAGGTCTGCATACCATTTAGGATTCAGTCTGACCAGCTCGTCCCTAAGCCTTTGCTTGCTTATTCCAAGGCCGTAAGCTCTAAGTCGGTCTTCGTGCCATGTGCAGACAGCATCTCCCAATAGATCCACAGTTGCTCCGCTTTGCACTATAGTAATGTACTCTATTTTGCCGTCAAGCCTTTCAAAACCCTGAGTTGCAGCATAGTCTGTCATGGCATTATTCACTGTCCTTGTCCGTGCATTCAATGCGGTGAATCTTTCGTCTGTCATCCCCAATAGCGCCTGAGCTTCTGCAGGTGTCACGAACCGGTCATCCGGCTCAAACTTAGTGCTGTACTCCAATATTGGTTTGCTCCCATCAGGTATCTGGTTTCCTGGCTTGAGATGTGCTGGAAGTCCTAGGTTTTCCAAAGAGATTTCTCCTCCGGCAATCCGCTCCCATACTGATGATGCTTGTGGAAGGCTGTACCTTGCAATGAATTCCATTGGGTGAACGTAGTTGTTGATCTCAGGATGTGGGAACATTGAATAGTCCCAGCCTTGGCCTTCAGTGTGTTGTGGTTTGATCCTGTTGACAAACAGGACTCGCATTGTGTTAGGAGCGATTCCTCTGCTGATTGCTTGTCTCGCAGACAATAGTTCACCTTCGGGTGATACTAGACCGTAATAATGAGAGTCTATGCCGTGAATTTGTTTCAGCAGCTCAAAATTGAATGCTGCCATCAATGAGACTGTGGTGTTGTCCAAGGGTACTTCAAATTCCATGGTCCCTATGTCAAAAGCTGACGCTACAGGCCTGAATGTCATATCTGCCTTGCCAAATACTGTGGCTGTCGGCTCTCTCAATATTCCTATTCGTTTAACGCTGGTATCTTTTTCTATAACTTTTTGGTATCTAATTGTATCTGCCATCATTTATCACCTCCTCTGAAATATTCTCCGCCCGACCATTCTGTGTCTGCTTCACTTAGAGCGTCCACTTTCTTTGATTTATTAAGAGCCAATGTGGCTGCAATTTGTCCATTCAATCCAGCATACATTTGTGCAACAAACCTTGCTAAATTTGTTGGATGTGGTATTACTGCGTTTGAACTTCCCGGAGGGTTGCCTAAAACTGACATATTCGGCCAATCAGGTGGACAGCTTATTACAGGATGTGTCGCATGCCATGAGAGCATTCCTGACAGCGCGTCAGTTCCGCCTGCGACTGCGACATAGACTCTTCCTCCAGATACCTGCTCATACTCACCGAGCATTTGAAGCAGCTTTTCAGGCTGTTTGTGTGCAGAGCATATTCTTGTATCATAGGGTATTGTATGTGTTTGGAGTGCTTTGACAATCCTCCTTACATGCGGTTCGTCACTGGCAGAGCCAGCAAATATTATTGCGGCGCCTTGATTTGCTTCAATTGCTCTCCTTACATTATCCTCTATCATTTTGTTACCTCCATTAATCGTAATATGCAACAGCGTTTCTGAACAATGCCATTCCAGGACCTTCCGCTGGCATGTCTTCACCTCTTCGTCTCATTTGTTCGCGCAGCAGCGGCCAGTTCGGCCTTTGTGTGAATCGGATAGCCCTTTCAGGGTGGGGCATCATTGCCAGGAACCTACCTGACTCGTCTGTTATTCCTGCTACGTTATCTAAGCTTCCATTTGGATTTGCTGGAAGATCTTGATTTGCGCACATGTCACCTTCAACATATGTTGCTGCTATCAATCCCAGTTCTTTCAATCGGGCAAGTGTATCTGTATCTGTGACAAACCGTCCTTCTGCGTGAGCAATAGGCATGCTGATTTCACCAATTCCTCTAACCCATGGACTGTTGCCTTGCATTTGCAAATCTACCCATCTGTCCAAGTATCTAGCTCCTGAGTTGTGAGTAAATGAAACTTGCTGTTCATGATTGTATTCAAGTGCAGGTACAATTCCCAATCCTGACATTATCTGACAACCATTGCAAATACCTATTCCAAGAGTGTCTTCTCTGTAAACAAAACCTAGAAGTTCTTCCCAGAGATTATGTTTTACTCGTGACGCAAATGCTCTTCCTGATCCTAGATCATCACCATAAGAGAATCCTCCTGGAAAAGCTAGTATTTGATAATTGCCCAATCTGTCGTCTCCAGAGATTAGGTCGTTTATGTGAACTATATTGCCTGTGGCTCCTGCTCTCTCAAATGCGTGCAGAGTTTCCTCTTCACAATTAATTCCATATCCGCTCAATATCAGCACTCTTGGTTTTGGTTTATCCATTTTATTTACCTTAATTTTTTATATTTACGTTTAATATCTTTTATTGCTATTTTTCTTTTAATATTCTGCAAAAGTACCTCTATAAGATTCAAGTAAACTTTCGGTGTCAGTATTAATAACAACTCTACCGTTGCGTCCAACAACCATAAACAATCCTTCTTCTGTAACTTTTCCAACCATTGCAAACTGGCTTCCATTCATCCTTGCTTCAAAAGCTTCTTGCAGTTCTGGATTGACAGTTACTAAAAGTCGTCCTTGACTTTCTGAAAATAATCTGTAATCATCTCGCATTGCTTCTCCAGGTAACCTGCTCATGTCGATTTTTATCCCAAGTTTTCCTGCCATCGCAGTTTTTGCAAGAGCTACACCAAGTCCGCCTCTATCAAGACTTTGAGCACTGGCAACCATTCCTTCTTTGATAGCTTGATGAAGGCAGGCATATATCCTGGAG
The DNA here is from genome assembly GCA_016929855.1 of Candidatus Woesearchaeota archaeon. Classification (GTDB taxonomy): domain Archaea; phylum Nanobdellota; class Nanobdellia; order Woesearchaeales; family JAHJEM01; genus JAFGHY01. Next base: position 9,331 of record JAFGHY010000010.1, read on the forward strand.
TTACTTGCAGTGTCTACTGCAGGGGCAGAATCTCCAACATAAGGTTTTCCTTGCTCCATCTCACCTCGCATCGCAAAATATTCAGAACCTCCGAGCTCATCGTCGGTAGCTCCAAGAACATAAACTAAGTCTCCAGGTATCTTTGCATCTAAAGTCACCGCATCTGTCGCGTCTTCCATGACTGACAAAGCACTAATCAACAATGTTGGTGGAACGCTTATGAGTACGGGATTTCCGTCAGCATCATATCCTATGAAATCATTATACATGCTGTCTTTTCCAGAAATTAGTGGTGTCAAATAATCAATAGCAGTTTCAGACAGTCCTCTAGCTGCTTCTTTCAACTGACCGAGCCGCATAGGATCATCAGAACTGCACCAACAAAAGTTATCTAGGATTGCGATTTGTTGAGGGTCTGCACCTGCAGCAACTGCTGCCCTAATCGCACTATCAACTGCAGTTGCAGCCATTTTGTACGCGTCAATCTCACTGTACTCAGGAGTCAAACCTTGCGATGTTACAACTGCCCTTTGAGATTCTAAAACTGGCCGGGTCACAGCAGCAGGACTGCTGACTCTCCCTCTGCCTTGCAAAGGTTTTGTAACACTTCCTCCTTGCACTTCATGGTCAAACTGGTTTGAAATAAATTCAGTACTTGCGATGTTTTGTCGAGCTAACATCAAATGAAGGGTTCTTGTTAGATCTTCCAATGGCGGTAGCTCTGGATTAGGTTCAGGAGCTGGAGGTTGTTCTGTCGTGAGTTGAATTCTTGGCAATCCGTTGTGAAGGAAGTCAATGTCCAAATCCATCACTATGTTTTCATGATAGTTTACCACACAGTATCCTGAATCGTTAAACGATCCAATAATTGTTGCTTCAACACCTCTTCTTTCCATAAGGTCTTTAAATTCATCCCATTTTTCAGGAGGTACTGACAAAGTCATTCTTTCTTGTGATTCTGAAATCCATATTTCCCAAGGGGAAAGTCCTGTGTATTTGACTGGAACTTCATGCAGAACAACATAACAGCCCCCACATTCCTTTGCCATCTCTCCAACGCTGCAAGACAATCCTCCGGCTCCATTGTCTGTAATGCTGTTATACAATCCTCTGTCTCTTGCTTCTTTTACAATCGCATCACTAAGTTTCTTTTGCGTTATTGGATCACCAATTTGTACGGCTGTTGCAGGGCTGCCTGAGTCCATTGCTTCAGAAGAAAATGTTGCGCC
>JAFGHY010000011.1 GCA_016929855.1 Candidatus Woesearchaeota archaeon
GTTAAGAGTGAGGTTGGTCAGTTTAATGCTCCTGTGACTTTAAGAGTAATTACTGATGGTTTGAATGAGGATCAGTCTAAATCTACAAACTTTTTTTGGGTTGATGCGGGTGGTGGTCGTATTGGTTGTTTGGAGAATATTGAGGAGGTTTTGATTGATGTTGTTTCTAGTGTTGGTTCGGAGGAGGATTTTGTTTTTGGTTGTAAGTGGTTGGGGGATAAGGGTTCTTGTGCTGTGTATTGGGATCATAAGCCTGAGAGTTCTTATGTAATGACTACTTCTAGTTATCCCTCATCGTTTGACAGGGGTGTTGCTAGGATTACTGATGTTGATTTGGATAATCCTGAGGTGGGTGCTTTTGCTGGTGTGTGGTATTCTAAGAATCATTCGTGTGGTGGCAGGAATGGCACGTTAGAACTCAGGTGTTGGGTTGGTGGTGAGGTGGCTGTGGCTGGTGTTGAGTGTTGGGATAATGTTTCTCCGGGTGTTTGGCAGGTTGGTCCTGTTGATGAATATAGTACTAATTCGAGTGGGGTGAATTTTTCGTGTAATGCTACTGATAATACTGGATTAACTAATGTGAGTTTGTGGGGTGATTGGGGTGGTGGTTGGCAGGTAATAGCCAGTGAGACGCAAGGAAATCTGGTTTATAGTGTGAATGAGTCTTTTGTTGAGAGTTTGCCTAGTGGGGTTTGGAATTGGGCTTGTGGGGCTGAGGATACTGGTGGTAATAGTGCTATTACTTCGAATAGGTCTATTACTGTGGATGTGCCTGTGACTAGGAGTGTTTTGGAGTATGATGCTAACGGGAACTTGGTATCTGGAGATGGGAAGTTTAGGGTTTACAATAGTTTGAATCAGCTCTGGAAGATCTACAACGGCTCAAACACATCAGAACCGCTGTTACAACAGTATACTTATCATCCGACAGAGGAGAGGGTATTGAAGAAGGTTACTTATGATTCTGAGGAAGAAGTGGATGAGACTGTTATTTATTGGAGTAAGGACTTTGTTAGTGTGATTAATTCTTCAGGGACTTATAACTACACCTACGTTTATCATAACGGTCAGTTAGTTGCTCAAGAGTTGGATGGAGTTAAGCATTTTGTTCATTCTGACCATTTGGGAAGCAGTACGGTGGTTACTGATTCAACAGGGGATGTTGTAGAGGATACGACATATGCGCCGTTCGGACAAATATTGAGTGGGGGAGAGGAATCTAGATATGATTATGAAGGTCAAGAGTTTGATAGTGTACTTGGAGATTACGGCTATCACTTCAGAAGATATGATTCAACAATGCAAATATTCACGCAGTCAGATACACTAATTCAAAATGTTTACGACCCTCAAAACCTAAATAGATACGTGCTCGAACGTGTAATCTTTATTTATACATCGATGAAGACAGGGCATGCAAAACTTTACGGTTCGACCCAAAAATTAATAGTCCTGCTGACTGTCTGGTCTTCGATGTCAGTAACTGAAAGTCGAATGGAGTAATTGCCTGTTTCGTTGACTGTCCAGTTGCCTTCCTTGTGATATTCAGTTCCGCTCCAAGGATGACCATAACCGTGGCCCATTGAAGGTGTGTGGAATTCCCAGCCTACGCTCTGAAATCCAATGTCGTCTGTCGCGTGACCAGAGTATGCTACCTGGCATTCGAACCAGCTGTCTCGTGTTCCTTTGCCGCCTCCTCCTCCGCTGCCACCGCCGTGGCATCCGACAATATTGGCCTCCAAAGAATGTATCTCAGGGAACCTGTCGAGCTGATTGAGTTTGTCCGGACTCCACATTGAAGGGTAGACGACCTGCCCTACCTTATTGGCTGTGCTAGTATAGCTTCGGTTTGGATTTGTGGCAATGACTACGGTCACGATGCCAACTATGGCTATAATCCCGATGATTGTCGCAAAGAAATTGTACTGGTGGTCCCATTTCATTGTTTCACCTCGCCTGGTCGCAGGGATTCCTGCTCCTGAATAATCTTCCCAGCTCGTCAATGCATGCATAGGCGTTTCCTTCACCGGCAAGAGCTGATATTTGTATGCGCTCGGGCCTGATTGTTACGACATGGTTCGTGGTGTCAGGGTCTCCGACCTCGAGCTTCTTTGTCATGACATCGGCAGATGTAAGTCTTCCTATGCTGGAAGGCGTTCTTCTCTGCAGGACAAGATCCCCGAGTATTTTGACGTTCTCCTCAAATAATGATTCTCCTGTGAGTACGTGTATTCCTTTGCTGAATTTTGTTGTTGCTTTGGATTCAATGATTGGGTTGTCTGCTTCCAAGTATATGCTGAAGGCAGAAGGCAGTCCTGAATAGACTCCCAGGTATATGTTGCCGTTCCTCACAAGAAAGTTGTCATTGATGACAGTGTCACCGCTGTCGACGGTCAATCCGTCTGTTATTTTGGCGCTGTTCATCTCGCAAAGCATGTCGCCATTGCAGCTTGTTGCTGTTATTTCCTTTAGAGGCTCAGCTGCCTGGCCTGTACTAGTGCAGGAAGACAATGCAAGAATTGTGAGAAGAAGAGCGATTGCTGTCAATGTTTTTGTTGTTGGATTCACCATGTGCTGTTCTTGAGAACTCTTATTTTTATAGTTTCTCATTATCTTGGCTGTTGTGTCGAATGCGGATATTATTAATATCAATTATTTTGTAATACCAGTTAATGTCCTATACATCAAATGTCAGACTCATCATCCTAATTAAGACTATCTAAAGAATTTTTTCCAAACTTTCCCTCCAACCCACCACCCTCTGTGGACTGCTCACCTCCGCGAAGGAATGTTCAGATCGCAAAATCTGCGTCTTCTTTCTTGACTTCCTTGAATGTCTTGCCCGTGCTGGAATCCAAGGGAATGATTCCAAAGTACTTGCTGTTATATGGCTTTTTCCTTCGTGGCATCACTATTATGAAAAATTTGCTCGGTTATAAATGTTTGGTTTTGTATTCATTTAAAAGTAGATAATGAGTATTATGTGGTGATTAAGAATTTGAATTTATGCCGTCTACATTATATTTTTAAGGAAATGGTTTTACATTAGTCATGATTTTCATGTCCTCACCTGACCTTGGTCAGCAAACTCCAGTCTCGACATTGTCGAGACTGGGAAATTCCAGAACGCCAACACAGTTGGTGTTCTGGCCCTAGCCAACCACAAGGTTGGCATATGCTGGACTTGAGTCCAGGAATGACAAGAGGGTAATAAATAGTTATCAAACCAGAAATCATTCTAATAAGTGTAGAATAACAAACTGCACATCATCACAACATCTTCAATTTGCTGGTGATCTTGTCAATCTTTTCCTCGACATCAGGTCCGATGGCGCAGCACGTTACTGTTCCTGGAGCGATGACTGTCCGGCCAGCATCCTGGATTGTGGAGGTGATCATTCCCTCGTTCTTTGCCATCATGGCATACTTGTGAAGCTCTTCCTCATCAGCTACCTTGAGGACTATCTTCTTGCTTCCCTGCTGCCTCCATGCCTTGACAGCCTTCTTGTTAGAAAACATCTTGTTCGACAACAGGACTGCCTCTACGCACGCATGACCGACCTGAGCCGCTAGCTTGCCTGGCGGTAGCTTTAAATCTTTTCGTACGAGAATAACTTGCTTGTAGGATGACATGTAAAGTTTGTGATTTGAATGCTATTTAAATGTTGTGGGATGAATCAACACTGGTACTAGACAATTTCAATCAACAGGTATCCAGTACTCTCCTCCTGCACCCAACAGTCCAGGACCCTGCATAGTTGTACTCCTGCCTGAAAGCGCAGCAGTGATATCTTCTACACTGAACTTGGGTATCTGGTCCTGCAGCCTCATGTCAAGGTATGGCTGCCATTTATCATTTGCCTCATATGGGAACTGGGTCAGCCAGAATCTTGCTGCCTCAAGAGCAAGTACTGTATTTGGGCTCATATCCCTGATTGCAATGTCTTCCAGGGGACTTACTGCCTGCAATTCTCTGTGATTAAGGTTGAATCCAAGATTGTCAACTATAGCTATAAAGAAACTGAGGTACTGGGCTTTATTGTCGTACTCGTCAGTGATAGAACCGAGCTGGTTTACACCCCGTACATGCTTCAAATCCAGGGACATTTGGTATACTTCCTCAAAGAATTCTCTCAATGCAGTTATGTGAGGATATTCGAGCCCTGACGCCTGGGCAATCTGGCTAAGCACAGTGGGCACCTCTCCGCCTCCCAGAGCAGTTTTGGTCAGTGGAGAATAGCCTGCACGATAGGATTCTGACTTGCCACCAATCGGACCCCATACACCTCTGTGTGGCGGGGTATTTCTTTGTCCAAGATATATCTTTTCATCGATAACAGGGAGAAGGAATCCTACTGCCACAGAAGGCTTAAGTTCATCCGGTGGTTTCTGGATATCAGGACCATCCTGCTTTCCATGGCTGACTGAGCTGTATTGAGCGTTTTCTTCATCCATTGGGGAGGATAAAAGCACAATATATTAATAGTTTATCATTGTTTACCACTATGAAGATACAAGAACTATTGGCTTATGGCTAATGCCTGTTGCCACTAGAAAATGGAAATATTTATATATCGGGTTTCATGACCAGAAGTTATTAGTTCAGTAAGAGTGAGTTAAAAGAGGCGAGATCTTACATTGGTATTGAATTGAGATATTAATCCAGGAAATTAAACTCGGATATTATACTAAAAAATAATGGGGTAGATAAGATGAAAAAAAGTCTAATTACCGTTTTAACACTGTTTGTTCTTGTCATGTTCTTATCAGCATGCGAGAGCACAGAGACTCCAACAGGAGAAGTTGTGGATGACTCGATGGATGATTCTACAGGAGACACCATGGATGACATAGGTCCAATCATGGAAGAAGACCTTGTTGTGCCTGAAGACACAATGGATGACACAATGACAGTGGAAGAAATCCAGGTCCCTGAGGAATTCAAGGATATCGCAGTCAGGATAGAAGCAACAGAAGGAGATTTGATTGACCTTAACCCTTTGGCAATCGATCCTGACGGTGACAGAGTTACTTATTCATTCTCGCAGCCGCTGGACGAAAAAGGAGTGTGGCAGACAAAAGACGGTGATGAAGGCCACTATGTAATTACTGTCGGCGCTACCGACGGCAAAGCGAAAACAACAGAAGAGGTCTTGCTCATAATCAAGCCAAGCAACAAGGCACCACAGCTTGTCTGTCCTGAGCAGGTCACAGCAAACGAAGGTGAATCATTCGAGCTGGACTGTGAAGTATATGACAAGGAAGGCGACGAGGTCGTCGTCATGTACAGCGGTTGGATGGGATCCGACGAGAAAGACATAGGATACGACGAAGCAGGAGTGCACAAGGTATTCGTCCGCGCCAATGATGGAAACAGAGAAAGCACAGCCACAATAGAAGTGACTGTCAAGGAAGTCAACAGGGTTCCAGAGCTCAGCGATCTACCAGACCTTGAAGCCATAGAGGACGACATCATAACACTCAAGCCGACAGCAACAGACCCTGACGGGGATGCAGTAACCATAGCATTCTCAGCACCATTTGACAATAACGGAGTCTTTGCAACAATAGACGGTGACGATGGTGAATACGATGTCACAGTGAGCGCGACAGATTCAAGGGGAGGAAAATCAACAACCTCATTCAGCCTCCTGGTGCTCAACAAGAACAACGCTCCGATAGTCAAGAAGCTCAACAGCATCAGCGTCTACGAAGGTGAAAGGATAGTCATAGACGTGGAAGCAGAAGACCCTGACGGTGATGAACTCATTGTCAAATTCACAGGCTTCATGACCACGAATGAGTACTTGACAACTTACGAGGATGCAGGACAATACACTGTGACAATCAGTGTAGGTGACGGAGACCTGGAGACAGTGCAGAGAGTACCTATAACTGTCATAGATAAGAACAGGGCTCCAATATTCAGGGTTCCTGCATAAATTTTTTTTATTTAGGATTTCATTTTCACAGTTCAGGGAGAGGGTGATAGTCAATGAAAAGAAGATACGGATTAATGCTTGCAACAGTGCTTGTGCTGGTGACCCTGGGATTTGTTGCCGGCCAGGTATACATCAGAGGATATGGTTCAATAAACTACAACGTCATAAAGACACTGGGTCTTGAAGAAAGGTTCGGCCAGTACTTTGACAAAGAATATGTGCTGGAGGACGGTAGGACAGTAAGGATACCTGCAAGCAAGTTCATGAGGGAAAATGAAAAGTACGAGCTGGCAGAAATACTAAAGGACGCAAAAAAAACAATGACTAAACAAGCGTTCGAAAAGTTGCTCCAGGGGCTGGAAGCAGGCGAGACAGTAGTAATTGAGAAAGAAACTGCAGGAGATGAAGATACTGGAGACTCTGCGGCTATCACATCAAAAGAAGTGGATGTTTTCGGTCAAAAGAAAAGGCTTATAGTCCTTCCTAGCATGCAGAAAACAATAGATATCGGCGGAAAGACCTACAATGTCGGGGCAGAATACATCCAGGCTCCGCCGTCACGAAAAGAGATCACGCGAATAACTGTCTATGGCGACGGCAGGATAGAAGAAGAGAAAGTCCCTGTAACTTACAGGTTTGGTGCAAGTGATGAAAGCTGAAGAGTAGGCCTTATCCATTTGTTTTTTTCTCTTAACAGTTTTCAATGCGTTTTCTACCGACCTGCTTTCTGAAATTATTTAAATTCCTGAGTTTTACAGCATAATATGAAACCAAAGGACTATCAATTCATGGACTTAGGCCTGTTCATACCTAAACATAAGAGTCTAGTCATCGGCGACATCCACGTGGGCATAGAAGAAGACTTTGTGGAGAAGGGAGTTTTCCTGCCTGCAACACAGTTCAAGTCCCTCACAACAAGAATTGTCAACTTGATAAAGAAGACAGGAGCAGAGGTCTTGGTCATCAACGGTGACATAAAGCACACTCACGGCCCGCCGTCAAACAATACAATGAATGCCGTGGCCAAGCTGATAAAGGAGATCCAAAAACACTGTAGACTAGTCTTCACGAAAGGAAACCACGATTCGCTGATCCATCGTGTACTCAAGCACTTTAAAGTGGAGTATTTCGACCACATTGTTGTCGGCAATAATCTGATATGCCATGGCCACAAGAAAGCTCTTCTCAGGCCGGCAGAAAAGGCCAAAGTAAAGAATATCATAATCAGCCATGAACATCCTGCAATAACATTGAGGGAAGGCATAAGGTCAGAGAAGTTCAAGTGCTATGTGTGCAGTGACGTTAAACAATATGGCAGGCAATGCAGTCTGACAATCCTTCCAAGCTTTGACCACCTCAGCACCGGAATGAGCATTGACTCCTCAAGATTCAGAGGATTTTACGCAGAAAATATTGTGGATATGCACGTCTATATCTTCGAGAACAACAAAGTGTACTATTTTGGGGAGTTCAAGCCATTTGACTGATAGATATTTGGCTCATAGATTATTGTGGATTTAACCAATTCTATCAGTTGCCTAATCATCCTCCTGGCAACATTCCACCAGGATGAGGATCTTCGTGAGGTGGTTCTTTGCTGAAAATAGGGCTACCAGAATCAAACTCGCACTGACATTCAGTGGTCCTGTCACATCTCATGTCATTAGGATCATCGTAGCCCCAATTGCAGGCTGCAAGATGTCCTGTGTCAGGGTCTGTCCCGCCCGTTGCTAAATCAATCTCGCACTGCTCTATCTGAGGTGCACCATCACTTCCCTCAAGAAGTCCATTACCGCATCTCCAGCAGGCGCTTAGGTTCATAACACAATTTTCATTATCGCAGCCTACGCTGCCACCGTCGTAGTTGTTACTGCTCTCAGGATCAATGAACTGCATGCAGTTGGTGCCGGGCGGGTAACTGTCTATATCGCATTCTTCTTCCCAAATGCCTGGAAAGTTTTCTATAACACCGTTTCCGCACTGCCAGCAACTGCTGTTGTCAAAGTCAGTGCAGTTCTGGTTGCAGACAAGCTCTCCGCCAGGAAAGCCCTGGCTTGCGCAATTCTCATCGCCAGTGTCTGTGAGGTCGCACATTTCATCGGGATTGTCAATCACTCCGTTACCGCACGTGCTTTCGACACAGCCTTCGATTCCTGTTTCGTTCCAAGTTGAATTATACACTCCGAACTCGTTCAGGCAATCTCTGTCAAGCTGGTCAATGCAATAATCATTGTCATCGTCAACACCATTCTCACAACCGTGTTCGTCACTACCGCAAGTCTCAGCCTCTCCAGAAATGCAGACGTACGTACCCCTGCTCTCCAGCTTGACCTTGTTGATGCCCGGCTGAATGTCATCAAACACCATGCCCGCTCCTTCCAAATCAACTTCAGAATAGTATACTGCTTCTTTCGGACCATCAGCTGTAATATATGATATGACCAGTTCGTTGCCTTGAATGCGTACGTTTGTAACACCCTCTGGTATGCTGTATTCAAAGGTCAGCCATGAGCCTCTGCCTAGCCTGTTGATTGAAGCGATCTGGTCGATAATCTGGTTTCCCATGTCATTGATCTTAGCTTCTTCTGCAGCCTCGTGCTGTGTTCTTGTCTCTGAAAACAACATTAGAAGTATAGGAATCAAGATTAGTATTCCCAGTCCGAAGAGAACAACGAACTCTACGGCAGCCTGACCTCTTTTCATAATAACATAATCTTGCATGCTTGGGTTTATAAAAATTTCGGCATCAGATCTAATCTTTGTCAGAAAAAATGATTACAATTGCAAGAAATTATGAAAAGAAATTATGAAAAGAAATTATGAATAATCCACTGGTTCCTCACTTCTGGGTGGAAAATAATCCCATAGATCATGCAGTCACGGCTTTTGAAAGCCTGCGTGTAATCCTTCATTCCTGCAAGCCGGATGAAATCCTCTGGAGTAACTGCTGCTTTTGAATGCAGTTCATAGCACTCAAAACTTTTATTGCAGAGTACAGAATCTTCTCCAACAATCTCTACCGAATTCATCCCGATCCGAAGATGCTCTAAAGGTACGCTTCCAAAAACAGCTGCAATCATCTGCATTCCAGCGCAGATCCCAAGAATCCTTCCATTAAAGGATTTTATCCACCTGAAAAATTCTATTTTGTTCAGGTATTCATCGTCCATGAGAGCATTGCCGCAGATGACGATGTGGCTGTAAGCATCAAGGCCTGCTGTGTCAGTCATTTCGGTGAAGTGTTTAACATCAACGTCCTTGATTCCTGAGTTCCTGATAATCTGTACGATTGGTCGAACAAACTCATCTGATGAAAGACTGTCCTTCTTATAACAGGTATCCACCACCATGACTTTGACAGCTGAACTGGTGGCTTCAGATATTCGAGAGTCAGTCACTTTCCAGTCACCTCTGCCTCTTTCACCTCATACACGCCAGCATAATTATCAAAATTTTTTTCTGCTTTCTTCACAACTATCTTCTTCCTGAATACTGGACCATCAAGCACCAGCGTCTCAATCTCACCACCTTCGCCAGCAGGATTAATCCTGATTTTTTTCTGCAATTCCTTGAGTTCTGTGATTGTTTTGTCGTCGATAATCCTCCCGAGCCATTCTTCGGTGAAGGGATAGGCGAAGACCCCTCCGATTATCATGTGGAAGCCAGACTCGTGCAGTTCGTAGAGTAATTCCACCTGGTCTTTCTGCCAGACAGGATTGAAGCACCAAAGCCCGAGATCAAAGCAGATCCTCTGGATTCGCGTGGCCTGGTAGACGCTTTCCACCGCTCCAGTCACAACCCCTTCTATATGGTACAATTCCTTGGCTACCCCTATCGCATTCTTCAGATCGTCAAGCTCCTTCTCCTTCTCGCCCTGTGTCTTCATGCTTATTATAGGCAATCCGATTGCCTGAGCCTGCAGTTCAGTCATGTGGATATTGGGAGTGTGGAACATGTAGCTTTCCTTGTTCTCACTGACTATTGTGATGAGGCAAACGACCTTTTCTTTTTGTGAGGCTTTCCATAAGGCATAACAGCTGTCTTTTCCGCCGGAAAATAGCACTCCAAGTTTCATAGTGTGCTGGTATCTTGATTGTTTTAAATGATTTTTGCAATGGAAAAGCTTAAATATTGGACACCCCAGAATTCTTGTATGGCACAAGAACTGGACACAATGGTGGCAGAAGTCGCTGGTTTTCTAAAGCAGAACGGTTTCGCAATATTCATCGGCGGAGAAAGCCCTGACTCCAAAAAGCTTTCTGAGATAGTCTGGGACAATACTCAGGGGACGTGGAAAGACTTCCTCAATGCCGCAAAAGCATCTGGGGCGAAAATAATCGTCGTGGATTTTGACAAGCTCAAGAAATCCCATCTCGAGGACCTGGCCCACAACAAGCAATTGGCAGTCAAGCTTCAGCCTTATTTCGGCAAGTTCGGAACTATAACTCTTTTCTGGGTGCAGAACGGAATAAAGTACCTTTACTCAGACACGACACCCTGGTGGGATGAGCTGAGCGATGAGCTCGGAGAGGATGAGGAAGACCTGTTTGACGATGAGGAGGGTGATGACTCCTCAAATGACGACGATGATTCTGACGATGATTCTGACGATGGGGACTAAGAGATTATCATCTTTTTTTTGTAAGAACTGCTTTTTTTACCTGCATGATTATTCTCAAAAAAATTAACTAAACATTTAAATATGGTCTTGCAGTATGGATTTATACTGTGCACGATTCAATATCTGTAAGTGCTTGAAGGAGGTTTTATGGACGAGTATAAAGCAAGAATTGCAGAAATGCTGGCAGGTGCTGTCGGAAAATCTGTCCCGGATATTGAAGCATTAATGGAAGTGCCTTCGAATCCAGAGATGGGAGACTTTGCATTCCCCTGCTTCACATTATCAAAGGAATGGAAAAAAGCTCCGAACCAGATTGCGGTGGAAATCAGCAGGAAAATTTCTGAAGAAGCACTAGCACAGCAGATCAAAGCAGGTCCTGCAGGACCATACCTAAACTTCTTCCTGCCCGGAGAATCAGTCTGCAAGCAGGCAATCAAGCAGATACTGAGCTTAAAAGATAAATTCGGCAGCAAGCAAGAACAGAA
>JAFGHY010000012.1 GCA_016929855.1 Candidatus Woesearchaeota archaeon
ACTATAACATAATCTGATTATGTAGATAATTTTATGAAGATGATTTTGAACTACCGATGACAGTCACCACCAACAATTTCAAACTGATTGCGTTTTTGGGATGTTGTGATTTTGGATGATGGCTAAGAATTGCTGATTCAGTATTAAGGAGAGATTTTTTGCAGTTTTCTGAATAATAGCAATGAATAATACGGTAAAAAATAAAATTTTTACCGATTTGTTTATATATACTAAATAACATATATTGGAGTAGGAATATTAGTAGAGGAGAGTGGATGAAAGATAAGATAAATAACAATGGTTATTGCGGGGTGATAAGATGGAAACAAAGCCGGAATTATACGAAGAGGAGGAATACAGTTGGGAAGACAAATGGTATTTCGAACCTATCGTATGGGGAAAAAGGAGATACTGGGAAAGGTGAACAGCATGAAAAAGGATGAGATTGAAAGGATGAATGACCTAATTAAAGAACTGCGAAAATACAGGTCAAAGCCCAGGGAGGAAGAAGTAGTTCTCGATATAATGGACTTCAGAGATGGACCTGCCCCAATTAGTTCTAATAATACTAATTCAGGATTTAGCCAAAAAAGATTGAGCGCATACACCTAAAATAATTCTTAATAAAAATCTTAGAAGTAAAACTAATTAAGCTGCGTAGTCTAAGAAAAATTCAACATTTGGTCTACCGTCAATAAGAAGATGATCTTGCCCTACAAAAATGTCTCCATATGTCATGAATTGGTCTTTATGCGTTGGCGCGTCCCTACGACCACCAACGTGCCTTTGACTACCATATGCCCAATGCCAACCAAACAGTTTTTCAAGAATTGTTTGGTTGTATAATAAATCTGCTCTAGGTATTTTGCCTGCAGATTCTATTACTCCAAATGCCTTCTCTGCCAAAAAAGGATTTGCTAGCACTCCTGCATCATCAGCCGTATCAAAATCTGCTTGCATTTTTGCCACAATATCTTCATCAACATCTTCAAATCCTTCAATGCTAATTCTTCCTCTTCTGAATCTTAACTTAATCGATCCTTGAACAGGTTCTCTAAGATACCAGAAACTTCCACCATTATCTGTTGTTAAATTTATAGTACCATTCACATATCTTAATGGAACAGCACAAAATGTTTCTCCTGAGGGTATGTTCAAAATATGTGAATTAACTTCAAAACAGTCTGCAATGATAGGATATGATTTAGGAATCATCATCTCAAGTTCACTGCCTGGAGTTAGAACTCTCATCATCTGTCCTCTGTGTTGTTCAAGATAGTTTTTGATTTTGAGAGAAAGCTCTCTTGCGTGATGAATTGCATCTGTATCTGCGAGAAATTCAAGCACACTAACAACAGGTCTTGCTGCTACTACATAACACTTTAACGCAGGATTATTTAATGCAGGACCTAAATAAGCAGATTTAATGAGTTTTTCTTCTTTTAGATGTATTTCAGCTCCAGGATCACCATATGTACCAATAACAAATTGAGCATTGGCAACGTCGCTAGTTAGAGTGCCTGAAATCTCAGTCAATGGTTCTCCATTTCTGTGTGAAAAAAGATGAACGATTACATTAGAGGTACCTCTACGTCTCATCTCGTCTGCAATAGCCTCTGAATAACCTGGACTCAATCCTTTCTCAGGATCATAATCCCCAACAATAACAACTTTATCATCTGGTCTTAAAATTCTTTTTGAATCTCCTCTAGAAAGAATATCAACAATTGTGTTCGCAGTATCCTGCAAAAGTTGCCCGCCACTCATAGTATCACACTATAGTGGAAACAAATAGATTTTATATAAATGTTACCACATAATAAGAGTTTAAACACAAAAAATAGAAAAATTATAGTAATGGATTCTGCCCGCCGTATAATGCCTGGAACTTTCCGTCCTTGAACTCTAGGCTGAAGACGTCATTGTTCACTCTTGTCGTCCTCATCTTGACAACACTGATTTCTCTGACTATGTTTCGCCTGAATGGCGTCAGCCTGACATGCACTATGCCGTCTGAGAGGAAATCTTCGTCATACTCGCCGTATGCAGTCCCGTCCGTGGGCATTTCGCTAATCAGCAGTGATGTCACTTCCATGTCCCTGAGGAATTCAAAAATGTAGAATAGCTCTATCCTTGGATTCTTGAACTTGCTCAACACATAAAGCGCTGACATGCTGTCCAAGGTCATTATTTTTATCGGAACGTGCTCTTTGACCTTCTTTATCACGTTCTTTATCACGTTGAGCCAACTTCTGTTCTCGTCAGTCTGCATGTCCTTGATTTCTTTCCTTATGGCCCCCAGGTCTACCATTATTATGCTTCCTTTCTGGTTTCCTTTGACGCTTGCCATCTTGCTCATGAGTTCAGAAAGGTCCTGGACTAGCACAAGGTCAATCACGGAAATGTCATAGCCCATGTTTATTACATGATTCATCAATGAAGCGTGAGATTGTTCGAGTGAGAGGTATATGGAGTTGCTTCCTTTGAGGGCTTCATGGTAGAGGATGTTAAAGCAGATACTGCTTTTCATTGTTCCGGCACTTCCGGCAACAAGTACTATGTGACCTTCTGGAATACCGCCTTGGATGTGCTCATCCAGTCCAGTGATGTAAGTCTTGACTCTCTTGATATCATCCTTATTCTTTACGATTTCCTTTCCCATACACTCACCTCTCGCCCTTCGTGTGTTTTATGGTGTTAATCTTGCCAACTTTTGTGCTCACGACCAGATGCTTCAGGTCTTCTGCGTAAGCGCAGCCGACGATTATTCCATCGGTCTTGTACTGCCAGATCCTCTTTCCTCGATGCTGGCCTGACTCTGAAGTCGGGACGTCTGAATAATGGCCTGCTTGGTGCACGACTCCAGAAATCCCAGGAATATGATCTATCAAATAAGTACCTTCTGAATCTAGAATATAAATGTTGTGGTCATAGCTGCCGACCACAATCTCAATATTGCCGTCATCATCGATGTCTGCAGCTATCGGTTTGGCGACGACCCAGAAGTTTGTCTCATAGCTCCAGAGCCTGTCGCCTTGGTGGTTCAATGCATAGACGCTGTTGTCGCAGCTACCTATCAGAATCTCCTTGTAACCATCTTTGTTGATATCCTCAATGCATGCTTCACTGCATATGGCACCTTCTGTGCCGTACTTCCAAAGCAACTCGCCCTGCACTGAAAGTGCATAGATGCAGTAGTCCGTACTGCCGATGATTATCGTCGTTTCCTCGCCTTCTCCAAGCTTGCCTGCGATGGGTTTTGCTATGACTTTTCCTCCTGTTTTGTAGCGCCACTGCTCCTCTCCTTTCTGATTCAAGGCAATTACAAAGCCTTCATTGTCTCCGAACACTATAAGCTTGTGTTCCAGTATATACGCAGGTGATGATTCTACTTCGCTCTCGAAAGTCTTCCTCCACAAGAGCTTGCCTTGATTGTTTAACACGTAGATTTTCTTGTCGCTGCTTCCGAATATTATTTCAGGTTTGCCGTCGCCTGTTATGTCAGCCACGTGCACTGCCCCTTTTATAGGGCCTTTAGCCTCATACTTGAACAAGAGTTTCCCTGTGCTGGAGATCGCGTAGAGGATTCCCAAGGCACTACCAAATATTATCTCCTTCTTGCCGTCACCGTTCAGGTCTATTATCGCAGGTGATGATTCTATACTATTTGATGACTCTGCGTCCAGGAACATAGCTTCCACAGGATCTACCTTCTCCACTATGCTGTACTCCCATTTCATTTTGCCATAGGTGTCCAGGCAGAATATCTTTCCGCCTTTTGTGCCAAATACAACTTCAAGGTTGTTGTCCTGGTCTATGTCAGTGACTAGCGGAGAGCTCAGGAGGCTTGATTTCGTGTCAAAGCTCCAAGGAGAAACAAGCCCACCCTCTTTTTTTCGGACTAAGCCAGGAATTCCAAACGCTATCTTAGCCATGAGAGGATTTGTTGAAAATCTCGTTTATAAAAGTTTCGTATGGGATATGGAAACAGTGTTACTGAGCAAACATAGTTGGGTCCGCGAAGAATTTATGAGAGACGCTGGTTGAATAATTGCTTGTAGTGAGCTGAGTAATACTTAGGTTATGCTCGTGCCTTGCACGAGCATTGGCCCAGAACACACCGTGTTCTGGGAAATTCCCGGCCAAAGGCCGAAACCCTGTCAAGTTTTACTGTTGACAAGATGTAAAAAACACCTGTTAAAGTGTATTATAGGTTATCTTTGATTTTCAAAATTCTCCTGAAAAACAAAATACTTATATAGGCCTAAGGGAAAAAATAGTAAGGAAGTTGCTATTAGGATATATTCGGATACATTTGTGCGAGAGAGGTGGGTCATGGCTGACTTATTGGAGCAGATAGAAGAGGAAATCAATAACTATCATTCTCTTGAGGAATTGAGGATTAATTTCATTGAGAACGGCTATCTGGAGAAGGACATTGATGAGGCCATACAGAAGCTGACCCACTCCGACGACCACAGGTCTGCACATCATAAGAACACAATCAAGGTCTTCACTATAAAGGAAATCCTTGACAGGATAGGCTATGGTTTTGTCAGCCACCAGTTCATCAACATTCTTTTTGCATTCACAGGAGCAGGTTATTTTCTGATAGGATTGATCAACGGTTTGAAGGCAATATTGAGCATCATCTTCAGTTCATTCCTGCAGGATTATGCTAGACTGCATGACGTAAGCAAGGGATTCATGACAAAGTCAGGTATCGCGTTTGGCTTCAGCTTCATATTCATGGCTGTGGCGATATCCCTGCGACTACCTTGGCTGTTCGCTTTGTCATTGCTTCTTGGAACTTTCGGAGTCATCAGTTATGGTGACTTGTTTAACAAGCACTTGAGAGAGACAATCAAGAAGGAGAAACTCACTCATTTCCTCGCCCGCGTGTCGTACTATGGCATCATCATCACAGGCATTGCCATGCTGATATCCGGCAAGATAATGGATGCGTTCCCCGCCACCGGCGAGAAGACAGTCATGATTTTCGGCAGTGAAATGCCTTTTTATGGGTACCTAATCAGTTTTGAGGTAGCCGCGTTCGTGTTCATATTGTCAGGCTATTTCCTGAGCTTCCTGAAATACAAGAGTGAGAAGAAGTACAAGCTCAGGTCTTTTTTCCCTCAGTATTTCAAGCGGGTTTCAGAGAAGCTCAGCCAGTTCGCGCAGAACAAGCTCATCATGCTGATGCTTGTGGCCATGGTCATCACTGGTGCTGTCCAGATCCTTGGCAACTCGTATTATGGTATTTACATATACAATAATTTCAAGAACGTGGGCCTGGGAGGGTTCATGAATGTTGCTTTCATATTCTCTTTGGCTCTGCTCATTAGCTTTATCGGCCCGTTCCTGACAAAGAAGCTGCACAAGCATCTTGGGCTCGGCCCGCTTTTGGTGTTCGGCACCTTGCTCATGGCTTTGATGCCTGCTACCATTGCTTTCAATCCTCAGCTTGTCGCGATTGGAGTGGCGAATGCATTATCTATTCTCGGAGGGGTTATTGTCGGCATGGCTCACAACTTCCTTGCGCACAAGATCCTGTCTGAAAGGTCTAGGGAGCAGTATTATGCTTCTCTCGGTCTTGCAACAATAATTCCCTTCTTTATTCTTATTCCGACCGGCGCGTACCTTGGAAGCGAGCTTGGCCTGCAGACATTGTTTGCGGGTATAGCAGGAATCCTTGTACTCATCGTCGTGCCCCTTTATATCGGGCTGGTCGTTGCGCATAAGCATTAGGAATGTATCAAAAATAAATGGTTGCTTGTAGTATATTTAGAACATTAGAATAAGTACTATCCCCGCTATCATTATCACGCTGCCTGCTAGGCGCTGCCTGAAGTTCTTCTCCTTGAAAAGCAAACCCCCATAGAGAACACCAAATAGTATGCTTGTTCTCTTGACTGAGATGACGTATGGCACTATCTGGAGTGTCAGTGCGATGTTGGCTACTGTTGCCACGAAGGCATTCAAGAGCCCTGTAATGACAAACTTCTTGTAATGTATTCTGTATTGGGCAAGATTCTTTTTCTGCACCAGAACTATTGTTGTGAATGACAGTCCCAGGAACAGAGCAACCACTGCTCCACCGAATATCACGTCTGATTTCACTACCACCATCTTGTCAAAGTTTGAAGTGATGCTCCAGAGGAAAGCGACTATCAGCACCAGCAGTACTCCTTTGTCCTTGAACAACTGCTTGATTGGCGCCAGAGGGCTTTTAAGTTTTGACTGGAGATTTAGTATGTAGCTTCCAAACATGACCAAGATAATGCCGAGCAATCCATAATGCCTTGGGAATTCCTTCAGAAAAACGAATGATGTCAGTATGAGGAATACTGGGGTGAAACTAAGCAATGGCATGGCAAGGCTTAAATCTGTGATTTTTAATGCCTTGTAATACAGTATTATTGCGACTATGTTCAGGATGCCTGTGACAAGCACCGCAGTCCAGAATCCTTCCTGAATTGCAGGAATTCTCCTGAAGAAAGTGATGATGAACAAGATTGCCGCCCACATCATGAACGTTCCTGAAGCCAGCACGTACATGTCCATTCCTTTCAGGAATCTTTTTGCGAGCATGAAGTACGTTGAATCCCCGAGCGCGGCCAGAAGAGCGAAAACAAACCATATCATGCCTGAAATCAACTGCCCGGGGGATATAAATCTTTTGAAAATAGAAAGAGTTAAATAAAATGAGTAGGAAAGGAATTGAATGGGTTGGAAAGAAGCATTTAAAATAGGTACTTCAACAGGAGTAAAAGAACCTGAATGGAAGCGCTTCAATATGCAGTTGGAGAGTCCTCCGAAAAAGGAGTTCGGTCTTCTTCTTAAAGCTGTTAATGATTTAAATCAAATAATCCAGAATTCAGAAAATTATGTTTTGATGCACAGGAATGCAAATGCTGATAGAATCAGGGAACTTTCTGCCAGCGTTTACAAAAAGACAGAAGGAATTATTGGTCAAAAGAATGCTGATATACTAAAAGACATATTTAATGACGTCTATGAATTACTTGGAGTTGTAAGAAATCTTGGTCCTCAACGCATAACCAATGTTGACATTATGAGAAGAATACATTTAATATTCAGACTTGCAAAGAAAGCCGCAGAACTTCTACTGAGAGCTATTATCAAAATAAATAAAAATCATCCGATACCTGAAGAACTCCACCATCTTCAGACTGCTCTACCGCAGATGATTTCTGACCTTACTTTAAAATAATCCTTCTCCAAAACATTTATATTCTGACTGTTCATCACGATTTCTATGGCTTTGAATCCTTTTATGGCTGCGATACTGCCGTTGAACAAGCGGAGCAGGCAGCATATGATGCGTATCAGCCCTTTGCTGGCCAACGAGAAGAGCATGTTTGACAATGTGCGCAGGCTTCTCAAGCAGCGACGCATCGGTGTAGCTTATAATCCTATTCCCAGCAGTTACGGTAGGGGCAGGCAGGTCATCAGCCTTCATCCCCTGGATGAGGATTCTAATCTTCAGAAGTATCTGGACGACGTGAACAAGGTTTTGGAAATAGGATGCCTCGCCAATGCTTTCAAGGACTTCGCAAGGACTGCTCACATGGAGATTCTTAAGTTGATGGCACCGCAGATTATGGGATTGGATGAGATCAAGGACGCTGCTTTGCTGCAGTTGTTCTGCAGGGAAAGAGTGCACATGCTCCTGCTGGGCGACCCTGGAACTGGGAAGACAGACATATTGAGGGCTATTGACAGCATGGCTCCAATCAGCAGTTTCGGATTGGGCAGCGGCACGAGCAAGGCAGGCTTGAGCGTCACACTGGTGGGCAAGGAAGTGGTCAAGGGCCTTCTGCCTCTGGCTAATGACGGCATCTGTTGTATCGACGAGCTGAATCTCATGATGCGCAAGGACCGTGCCAGCCTTTTGAATGCAATGGAAAAGGGTTTCATCACTTATGACAAGGGCAGCAGCCACATAAAGATGGATGCCAACACCAAGGTTCTCGCCACTGCAAATCCTGTCGGCGACCGGTTTGTCCGTTACAGACTGGAGACGTACAAGAAGCAGATGCCGTTCGACTCTGCATTAATCAGCAGGTTTCACCTCTTATTCATTATCAAGAAAGCTGATGTTGAGCAGTTCATAAAAATCAGCCAGAATATCATCAGCAGCAAGAAGTTGAGAGTGAATACTGAGGATGTTGCTTTTGTGAAGAAGTTTGTTGAATACGCACTCGAGTTTGACGTCGAGTTTCCAAAGGAGCTTGAGAACAAGGCACTGGATTTTGTCCGGAATGCAAAGCAGGATGAGGACAAGTTCCTGATTGACCTGACCCCAAGGATCGTGCATGGTCTTGTTGCCTTGTGCAAGGCGAGCGCCCGCATCGAATTGAGGAACAAGGTCACTAACGAAGATGTCTCTCGAGTGATTAAGATCGTGAAAAGAAGCTTGTATGTTTAACTGTTTTTTGTAATTAATATTTCTGCAATACTGCGCTCACACCACCAATTTCCTTTAATGAGTGCTACAACTATGCTATTCGTGATATTTTGAGTTAACATTAAGGTTCGCTAGGCAGTATTGCACTATACAGATTTGATACAAACTTATGTCTTAATAACTACCAATGGCACGAACATCTCTTCCTTAGAAAGGCCGGCGTGATTTGCTCTTGCCTGCTTGTCTTTTCCGCCGAGTACAGTGTCCTTGAATGCCCAGTTTTCTTTCATTAGCAGGATGTAGTCTCCTACCCTATCGAAGAGTTTTGGGTTTGGCTTGCCGAGACCAAAGTAGTTCCTTTTTATCATTTCGTCGACCGTAATGTAAGTGCACTGGCTTTTTAGCTTTGTTTTGATGTATTGCTCGAACTGCTTTGCCCGGCTGGGACGCACGTAGAAGTATGGCATCCTCCATTCGCTGCATATCGGCAATGTCAGGGTTTCTTTCAGTTTCGGATGGTCTTCCAGGAAGATGTACTTGTTTCTTGGCGTGTCCAGCAATCCATGGTCTGCTGTGACAATTAGGGTGGTGTCTTTCAGTTGCTTGCTCAGTGCTTCAATCTTCCTGTCAATTTTATTCACAAACTCTCTTGGCTTCTTTCCTGTCGTTTTGTTGTGATGACAGTAAAGGTCGAACTCAGGCAGGTACGCGTAGATGTACTTGTGCTTGTTGCTTGACTTGCAGATTTTGGGGATTATTCTGAAAATTTCTGCCAGGCTTGAGGCCGGAGCCCTTATGCTGTAGCGGTCGACGCCTACACTATAGACTGATTTGACGATGGGCGCGGGCCCTACAAAGTAGCTTTCTGCCCGAATCTGTTTGGATGCTGGTTTTTGGTCAAAGAAATGTTCGCTACTGATGTGCTTTATCTCCTCTCCCTTGTACCTTGGTCTATGAAATAATGGATAGTACAATGACCCAAGTTCTTTGGAGTGCATTATAAATCCAGTCATTGCGTGCTGTTTCGGAGCCACTCCTGTGAAGAATGTTGTGACACAGGAGGTTGTTGTGGTCGGGCACACGCTTGTTATCTTTGCTGTCAGGTTCTTGTACAAGAACGTGTTTTTTCCGTGCTTGTTCAGCCACTCGTATCCAAGACCGTCGATGACGAGCAGGACAATATTATTTGAATCCCTGAGCTGTTTTGGAGGCAATACCTTCAACGGCCTGTAGATGGTTGATGCTTTCCCTCCTCTGGCCTGGATGATGCTCTGCATAAGATTTACGATACTTCCATCCTTATAGTTTGGCAGGTGCATGATGGGTGCAAGTGCTAGAGTGTTTAAATAATTATTTATGCGAATATTTATTAATTCACTGTCAAACACAGAGACATCATGAATTGGGTGCTTCTTTCATTGCTGGCCGCCTTTATCTGGGCGTTTGTCAATATCATTGATAAGTTCGTCGTGAGCAAGCTCGTGAAACAGCCATTGATTCCTGCAATCATTAGTGCTGTATTAGGCCTGTTTGCTACAGGGGCGATTTTTGTCATCAGAGGATTTGAGCCGCTTAGTGCACTCCACATATTCATTGGCATAGTTGGAGGTTGCTTTTACGGGTTGATGATCTACTTTTATTTCAAGGCAGTCAGTCTCCAGGACATAAGCAATGCTATAGCGTTGATGTATCTTGCTCCATTGTATATCCTTATTCTTTCTGCAATCTTCTTGGGTGAGATGTTCACTCCGATAAAATATTTTGGAATATTCCTTCTTGTGTGCGGTGCTGTGCTGATCTCATTTAAGAGGCCTGTCAGAATAAGTTTCGATAAGGGTTTCTGGTTTATGATATGCGCTGGAGTGTGCGTTGCATTCTACAGTATTCTCAAGAAGTACCTGCTGGGCTATGCAGACTATTGGACAGTATTCTCCTGGCAGAGGATTGGTGCTTTTCTGATTTTCATTCCAACAGCAATAATTTATATTCCAAGACTCCTTAAGGTCAAAAAGAAAAACCTTAAGCCTATAGCATTCATGTCATTTGCTGAAGTGTTAAACCTGACAGCAGTATTCATTGAGACTGTGGCTGTCGCTATAGGCTCTGTGACTCTGGTCAATGCATTAGGTTCATTCCAGCCGTTGTTCGTTCTCTTGTTGGCAATCCTTGTGAGTATTTTCATGCCAAAGATACTCAAGGAAGAGCTTGATAGGAAAGTGCTGTCGATAAAACTGCTTGCTGTTGTAATGATTATCGTCGGTGGGATTCTGATTACATAGGCAGGGAGTTCTGCATTACCCTGCTCACGGTAATTAGTCAGTTCATCCGATCCGTGAGTTCAAGTTAATTATGTTTATTTCATGAGTATCACAAAATGTCATTTGTCATAGTGAAGAACTGCACCACGGCTCACTAGTTACCAGTGCTTGAATAGAATTGATTGCGAATTTCTTGACTGTTTGCTTCAGAACTATTTTACGTCACTACGAACTCGCCGACTTTGTTATCGCAGGGGCTTTCGATGTTGATGTCAAACGTGCCTTTTTTGTCTGCGATGAATCTTGTCCTTCTCAACTCTCTATCTCTAACCCCTATGTTCACATCATATTCAGGGATGCTAAGGACGTAAAGTGCAGGGTCTGGATCGTAGTGTGTGTATCTTATCTCAACGACACTTCCGTAATCTACCTCAATTCTTGAAGGTGTTGCTTCACACTTGCTGGAGACAATCTTGAACTCGTAGGAATTTCCGGATAGTGATATGGTCTTTGCGTCGCTGACGACAAATCCTGTCATGTAATTTTCGTTTGATAATCCGCCGTAGTTCTGCAGTATTCCTACAAGGAAAAGGAAAACAACACCAAAGAAAAGACCATAGGCGTATGGTTTAAGGTTCTCACTCTGGTCAGCTTTCTTCACCACCTTCTTCGCCCACTTCATGCTAGTTAGACTGGAAGTGGTATTTATAAATATTTCTAAGATGGAGATTGCATTTTAGTGGTTTACAAAAATTTATATACCCCTCAACCTATTTACTATTATGATACTAAAGGACTTGATTCCTAAGACCAAATCAAGGAATGCTACGATTTATTTTGACGAGTGGCATGACGAACGGGTTCACAAGGCAGTGCTTTACATGAAGAAGAACAGGATTCTTAACCCTGTCTTTTTAGGGACTGGTATTCCTGAAAACATAAGAAAGCAGGTTGACTGCATCGACCCAGTGACTTTTCCTGAAAAGGAATTGTTGCTCAAGCAGATGCTTCACATTCGCAAGAGGAAGAATCTTGTCCGCAACCAGGCCAAGAAGCAGTTAGAGGAGCCTTTGTATTTTGGCGCTTTGCTCATCCGTTCTGGCAAGGGTAATGGTATGGTCAGCGGAGCGACTCACACGACTGCGATGACAATCCTTCCGGCGCTAAAGTATCTCAGGTACCACAGGAGAAAGGCAAGCAGTTATTTTCTGATGGTCAAGGAAAGAAAGAGGCTTATTTTTGCTGACTGTGCATTGCAGCGTAATCCTTCTTCATCTAATCTGGCTCAGATTGCTTTGGATAGTGCTGAAAGCGCGAAAAAGATAGGCATCAACCCAAGGGTTGCTTTTCTGAGCTACAGCACGCATGGCAGCGCGTACCATTTGGACGTGCTTAAGGTCAGGCATGCCGTGCACTTATTGCATAGGAAGAATGTTAATTTTGTTTTTGACGGGGAACTGCAGTTCGATACTGCGTTTGTTCCGAGCGTCGCAAAGAAGAAAGCCAAGAACAGCCCAATACAGGGTGACGCGAACGTGTTCATCTTTCCGAACCTTGACGCTGGCAACATCGGCTACAAAATCGCTGAACGGATGGGCGGCTTCATCGCTGTAGGCCCGCTCGTGCAGGGTTTGAGGAAGCCTTTCAATGACTTGAGCAGAGGCTGCAGTTGGGAAGATGTGGTGAATACAGCAATGATGACTGCCATTGATGGTTGAAGCAATGTAATGTTTTGCAATGCCACGTTCACATCGATTATTTCTTGGATGAGCATGCCAACTATGCGATTTTTTATATTATGAGTTGATAATAAGGTTCAC
>JAFGHY010000013.1 GCA_016929855.1 Candidatus Woesearchaeota archaeon
AACTCAACCAATATTATATTAGTGTTTTCAAGTTGAGACAACTCATCAGCAAATTCAACCCCAATGAACCCTCCCCCTATGATAACAATATCCTTAGCTTTATGAACATCAGCATTTAAATTTTTTAAATGACCCATTTCTTTGATAATCGAGTATATTCCCTTTTTCTCAACTCCCTTTATTGGAGGAATTATTGGATTCGAACCTGTAGCAAGGATTAGTTTTTCATACCCTATAACTTCTCCGCCTTTTATTATAATCTGCTTATTGTCTCTATTAATATTGATTACTTCACCCATCTTTATTTCAATATTATTCTTCTCTAAGGGTCCATTTCCCATCGCATTATCTTCTGGCTTTTTTAAAGAAGAAAACATATATGGAATTCCACAAGGAATCACTCCCTTGGCAATGCTTTTTATCAACAAGATCTTTTTATCCTGATAATTCTTTCTTGCAGTCAAAGCGCTTATCACTCCGGCAGGACCGCCTCCAATAACAACAAGATCATAATTCATCAATATCGACCTCCTGATATTTCATTTATTCTTTTATCATGGATTTCTTTAAATTTTATTCCTTTTTCTTGCATAGCAGCCAGCATATTCCTTCCAAAATTACCTGCTATAACAAGATCAATATTTTGATTGTGGAGCATCTGCACAACACTAAAGCCGACTCCGCCTCCGCCTCTTGTAAACGGATTTTTCAACTTCATTATTAGTTTTTTGTTTTCAAAAATCAAATAGTATGGAGCACGACCTGCAGTCTCACAAACCTTTGATTCCACAGTATTTCCTTCTGATGCAACAGCAACCCTCATTTTTTCACCTCCGTCACAGACCTATCACCAGCAGTATTATCCCCACAACAAAACCAAAAATAAAATTAAAGAGTTTAATCCTTAATGCGTCGTCCATAGAAAAACCCATTATTGGAAGCAGTCCGTGGCCGTCCTGAATAATTGAATTAGCCAGTAGTACTGAAAATGGAATCATGCCTTTTGAAAACATGACAATCAAAAAAATATTCGGGCCTGAAATCGGCAGTACTGCCACCATGCAGGCAATTAAAAAAACAAAGAAAATGCTTGCTCCTGTAAATTCAAGAGTGATATTATCCTGAAGTAGTTCAATAACAAAAATTGCTGCAAACAACCATAAAAATATTCTCCAAATGTGCTTTTTAAGTATGTGCAAATAAATATGCTCGTGAAAAAAATGCTTTAACTTAAACTCTTTTTCCTCATGATATTCGATCTTGCATTTTGTGCAGAAGCGCATGTTTGTTTTCTTCTTGATATAATCCGCCAGGTAACCTCCAATAATTGCAAGACCAAACAATAATACTGCAAGAGCAACTATTAATGCCCAGGAGATTTCTCCTCGCAAAGCCATGCTAATCATAATGAAAGCCTCATCTCCTGAAGTTGCAATCATGACAGCCACTATTCCTCCAAAACCCAGCAGACCACTCATATACAGAGAATCCATTGCAAAAGTTCCAATACATCCAGGAATAATCCCCATGAAAGAAGAAACAACATAATTCAAAATAATTTTCTTATTAATAAACTTTAATATCTTTTCTCTGTATTTAAGGACCAATAGCTCAATCACTATCATCAATACCAAAATAATCAGAGTTATCGTAATACTCTCTTTTAAGCTTGAATAAAAGATACTCTTCACTTATTCCACCCCACGAGCTTTTCTGTGGCCATCCCCTGAAATACTGAAGCAACAATAATAACAACAGTCAAAAGAATTGAGTAGACAATTCCAAAATACATTATCAACAAGGGGAGTAAAGGAATTTTTACAGAGCGATTGTACAAAAATGCTGATATTAAAGCAGGCCTCATGCCCTTTTTTTGAAGCTCATTAAGCAGAGGATACCACATATAAATTGGTCCTGAAGAGATTATTCCCGCAATTATTGAAACACACCATCCTTTGACCCCTGAATTCTTTCCTAAATACTTCACCAGTTTTTTTGGTTTAACGTAATAATTAGTCAAAGCCATAAGAACAAAAACGATGACTAGTATTGGAAGTATCTTAAAAATAATAGTTTTAGAGAATTCCAGAGCTGAAATTATTTTTTCTGGAGAAAAAAAATACAATACTAGATAAAGTAAAACAGTCAATGCCAAAAAATACCATCCAGTGTATGATTTTTCTTTTGTCATATAAGTTTCAACCCCAAAATTGTAAGACCTGCAACAATTATTGAAAACACAAAAGCAGTGATGTTTCTGGACACAGCAAACCTTTTTCCTAAGAGCACTGATTCTGCAGGCAATTGCACAATACCAACAGTAACCCAAGCAACAAGAAAGGCAGTGACTGCAAGCAAGCCTACACCCTGTGCCAGCATTTCTCCACCAAGAACATAACTAGTTATAGGATTACCTGCTAAAATACTACCTAAACCACTACCTATCAGTGCATCCAGCAAGTAATTGCCCTGAAATAAAATCTTGTATGAAGATTTTGGAATGAATGTGTTGGCAATACTGACTAGAAGAATAACACCCAACAATACAGGTGTTGAATTCCAAAGTGCTCTGCCAGCCTTTATTATAGATTCTTTGTACCTGTTCATTCTCAATCAAATTGTCAATCATCTAATGTTCATGAATAACTGAATATTCACGAATCCTATCCTTTTATCATTGGATTTCGACATTCTGGACATTGCAGGCTCGTGCATGGAATGCCTCTGTAGTGCACTTTTTTGTAACCGCATGCAGAGCAAATACAATACCCTGAAATTCCTGACCTAAAATCATTCAGTGATGCTTTGCTGTCAGTATCAACTGCACCCACATCTTTACTTCTTTCTGCTATGAGTTTTGACTCAACTGCTTTTAATAACTGGTATTTACCCCCCTTGATTTTTATAGCTTTGCCTTTCACCAAAGCGTCTGTAATTTTTTCGCGGGCCCGTACTAGCGCTCTTTGAAAAGTAGACTGGTGAATTCCCATGCTCTTAGCTGCCTGCAATTGGCTCATCTTACACAAATTTGTAAGCCTTAGCGTTTCTAATTCATCAATATTCAGTTCAACTTCCTGCAATTCGGTCAATGGAACTGCTCTTGGCTTGAAATAGGTAATATCAGGTTCATAACTCACCAACTTAGTTTTTCTAGGCCTAACCATAATGCATTATAATGCGAAATCATATAAAAATATTTCGAAATTCAAAAAAAAGCTCAAAAAATGAAAAAAAGCTCATAGAATGAATAGCATATAATGACTTTGACTACACCTTCGGCAGAACAATCTTTGCGTACTTCAACCTAGCCTGCTCCTCAATCCTCAACAGTTCATTATACTTGGCAGTCCGCTCACCCCTGGCAGGAGCGCCCAGCTTGATCTGACCGCACCCAAGACCGACAGCAAGGTGTGCGATAAACGGGTCTTCTGTCTCGCCGCTCCTGTGTGACACCATGACATTCCAGCCGGCCCGGTGGGCCTGCTTTGCGGCATTGATAGCCTCAGTGATGGTGCCTATCTGATTGACCTTCAACAGCAGGGTGTTGCACAGCCGTTCATTCACCGCATGCCCGATGAGGGCGGGATTCGTGCATGTCAGGTCGTCACCTATGACCTGTACGAGTTTTCTTGCAGTAGGAAGGTATGTCTTCCAGGATTCAATGTCGTCCTGGTCGAACGGGTCCTCGATGCTCACAATATTATTGTGCTTGATGGCATGCATGTAGTATGACATAAGTTTCCTTGGAAGCATGTGCATGTAAGTCTTGTTCTTCTTGTTATAGAATTCGCTGGCGGCGCAGTCCAATGCCAGGCTGACCCTGCCATGGTACTTGCACCTGTCTATCGCGTCCTGCATCATGCTCAGAGCATGCCCTAAGTCCTTGATGGGCGGGACAAAACCTCCCTCGTCGCCGACGTTGATGGCATGAGGTCCGTAGACTCTTTTTATTATTGACTTGAGCTCGTGGTAGACTTCACTCACCATCATGGTTGCTTCCCTAAAGGACCTCGCTTTCTCAGGGACAATCATCAATTCCTGTATGGGCAGGCCTCCGCCTGCGTGAGCCCCTCCATTTATGATGTTCGCAAAAGGAATGGGCATGACAAGATGCTTGTTGTGCGCAAGCCTGGCAATGTGCCTGTGCAAAGGGATGTTTAACGAATTCGCAGCGCACCGCGCCGAAGCCATGCTCACCGCCAGAATCGCGTTAGCGCCTAACTTCGACTTGTTTTTTGTCCCGTCGTGATGCATCAGTGCAAGATCTATGTCAATCTGGTTAGTCACATCCATCCCGACCAGAAACTTCGATATCCTCCTGTTAATGATGTCGACAGCCTTCTGCACACCCTTGCCGTGATAGCTTTTGCCTTTGTCCCGAAGTTCCACAGCCTCGTGCACGCCAGTGCTCGCGCCGCTCGGCACAATAGCAGTTCCTGAGAAATTGGCAATCCTCACCTCGCATTCTACAGTAGGGTTTCCCCGCGAATCCAATACCTGCCTCGCATGAACAGAATGAATCTTAAACAAGCACACTCACCTCCAAACAGTAATATAGATATGCTTTTATAAATTTTATGGGTATGGATGAATAATTTATACAAAGAATAATACCACAGAATAATACCAAGAAATTCTTTGTTCTTGACGCGTACTGTCATTCGCTTTGTTCCTGCCCTAGGCGACAACCCGTGAGATAACAAGAATACTTTCTCAAGCTGGCTCTGGATGGTTCGGACCTTCAGGCTTGACTCTCCTACTGTGTCCAACATAATCATACAATGAGATGAGGTTCTGGTCTGGCACATCATTGTTCTCAGCCGCCGCCTCAGATGCCTTGCAGAACAAGTGCAGATTGGGCTGCACTTCCCCGACGTACCTGAACTTATCAGGCATGCTCTGCAACGCGAAAATCATATGGTCACTGCCAAGATATCTTGTGCTGCTGCAGTGGTCGCGCACTGCTACCGTGCCGTCAGACCTCAATACCTGAAAAAAAGAGTCAGCTACAGCTGAATAGCTGTCTGACAAGGGAAGGCCGTGCATGACAAGAATGCCATCGACATTCCCCAACCCATACTGGACTTCGCACAACTGCTGAAAAGACTGGGCATGTCCCTCATCATTAATGTACGCAGAGGAAACATTATGCAGGTATTCACTTCTAATCCTGAAATCCAGACAGTCCTTGTGCTCGGGGTCAAGCGCAACAGACAAAATCCTGCCTGAGTTCCCGACAATCTCAGAAGCATGCCTTGTAGAATCGCCCTTGCAGGCATTGTAATCAATGACAGTCTCACCCGGAAATATGCCTGTGTGATGGTATGCATGATGCGCCTTTCTTTGACGAGCCCCTGCAACACCTGCTGCAACACTTGATGTGAGCAGTCCGGCACCAACAACAACAGAAACAGGCCATACAGGAAAGTCTATGAACTGCGGTGTGCCCTCCACAATCTGAGCAGTCTGCTCAAGCGCAAGCCCTGCGATGAAAAGGCCAGGAATAACCTGCTCTAATGTCTGTGAAATGTCATTGTAGCCCTGCTGGAAAGAATCAGAAATCCTGCTCTTAAGAGGAGCAGCCTCCTGAGGGCGCACTTCGTGCAGTCTGAACCCTCTTCTCAACCACTCTCTCCTCCTGCTTTCAAGCGCCGCCTCCCTTACTCTCTCCCTGTGCCTCAATGGAAGAATGCATGCTCCAGCCATACCCCTGACAAGCCCCACTGGCAGACCTGCCAATCCTCCAGCACCACCTGCAATCCTTTCTAGAGTGTTCTTCATCATGACAGCCCTATAGATGTTTTCTGTAATCGGTAATATTTAAAGGTAGTGGCAGAAAATTGCTTATCCTATTGAATGCCAGCACGCAGATAATCTCCAGGTATCAGAAAGCCTCAGAATATTCTGAAATCCTCTGGAAAAAACTATTTGATTAAGGACAAGCACATTCTGTTCTAACATTGGAAACAAGACCGAAAGCATAGTCATTAATTTCTCCAAAGAAACAAGAAAGCCTGCACTACTCTGTCGGAAATATGACTAATCGCCGTGAATTCTCCGAAATTTATTGGCTTAAGCTTATTAACATTAAGTCATACAGCAATCAAGGAGGTTAAAGATTGTTGAATGAACCGAAACCAATATAAATAAGAACATCTTACTAGTATAATAATCTTATTTGAGGTTTAGGATGGAGATAACAAGCATGAGCTCAAGAGGTCAGGTCGTGATACCACAAAGCCTTAGAAGCAGGATGGGAATTCAGGAAGGAGAAAAGTTCATTGTGATCGGAGATGACGACACAATCGTGCTAAAGAAAGTTCCAGAGCCCTCCTTTGAAGGAATTGGCAAGCTGTTGAAGGAGACTAGAGAGTTTGCCAAACAAACGGGACTTAAACCATCCGACGTCCGGAAAGCTATTCAGCAAGTAAGAAAACAAAATGCGAATAGTGCTTGACACGAACGTGTTTATTTCTGGAATACATTGGAATGGAAACTACTGCTCTCAAATTATTGAAAAATGGAAAAGTCAGGAATTCGAACTGATAATTTCGACAGCCATTATTGATGAAATCATCACAACATTGAAAACCTTCAAAATTCCAGCACCTGCCAGCAAAATACATGTTTGGCAGAAAATGCTTGAAAGGAACTCAATACCAGTAGTGCCGACCTTCAAAGTTGACGTAATCAAAGACGATCCTTCAGACAACATATTCCTGGAAGCCGCAGTTGCAGGCAGGGCAGAGGTTATTGTGAGCCAGGATAAGCATCTTCTGAAACTGAAAGAATTTAGGAAAATAAGGATTCTGACGCCAAAAAAATTCCTGGAAAATATGTTCTGAAAATCACAGTAACAAAAGGCAGTCAGCTGCTACTCCGGAAACCCCACGGAAAAAAGCAGGTTAAGCTTATTAAGAAGGACAGCATAATAATAGCAGACTGGCATGTCATGGACTACTTACCATGATTGTAGCAGCAGTCTGAAGTGCTTATGAAAAAGGTCTGGGACAGCAAAAAAACGGAAAAGTGGATTGCAGAGGAATCGGTAACCAAAAAAACCAAGTGAATTATTAAAAAACCATATGGTAACGAAAAAATTTATAAAGGTTGCTAGCTTACTGAGCATATGGTAAATAAACTAGCAAAAGTCAGCATAAACGAACTAAACGAAGCATACAACAAAACACTCATTTGGTTTTATTCATTCCCAAACAGAGAAATAGGACTCAATGACCTATCTGCAGAACTAGGCATTTCAAAAAGTACTGCAAACAAAGTCACAAAACGATTGCAAAAGGAAGGATTCCTTCAAATATCCACTATAGGAAAAGTATGGCGGATAAAGTGCAACACAGACCACATTTTCAATTACTCGAGAAAAATCAGCTACAATCTTACAATGATATACGAAAGCGGAGTATTAGACGATCTAAAAAAAATGATAGTAAACCCTATATCAATCACACTTTTCGGCAGCTACCGTAAAGGAGACGACACTGAAAATTCAGACATAGACCTGGCTGTAGAAGTGCTTGACGATCATGATGTAGAGATAATTGAACAAGGAGTTTTTGCAAGCTTCGGATTCAGGAAGAACGTGCCTGTAAACCTGCACGTGTTTTCAAGAAACAAGGTTGACCTAAATCTGTTTGCAAATATTGCCAACGGCATTGTACTGGAAGGATTTCTTGAGGTGAGACCCTGAGAACAAAAAGACCCGATAAAAAAAATGCGCTTAGCTTACTGTCTGCAGCTGAAACAGAGATGAAATTTGCGTTGAAACTGGAAGTAACTGAAGAATCCAGCTCGACAATAGTTCGCAACATTCATGAAAGTTTTAGGATGCTGGGAGACGCACTTCTCATTGCAAAAGGAATAGAACCCCAAGACCATTTGCAGTCTGTTAAAGAACTGTTAAAAACGAAAGTTGAAACAAGCAGGCCACTGAATACTATAGACAATCTCAGAAGACTACGAAATATAATCAGCTACTACGGATATAGGCCAAAAATAAATGAAGTACAAAATGCTATTTCAATAGCAAAATCCTGTTTTAAACCACTAGCTATTAAGATTAAAAAAGACCTAACAAACTAATTCTGGACAGAAACAGATATGCAAAAACCTAGTCTAAAAAACACTTCAAAGAAAAGTACTTTAAATTACTTTACCGGAAATTCCACGGATCACCGCAAACTCTCCGAAATTTATTGGCTTAAGCTTATTAA
>JAFGHY010000014.1 GCA_016929855.1 Candidatus Woesearchaeota archaeon
GCTGCTGCTGCGATTCCTGTTGGACCCCTGCCTGATGTGAGTTCTACGCCTTGTGCTTTCTCTATAATCTCGACTGACTTTGATTGCGTCTCTGCATTGAGCTTCAATGCGCTGGCGAATCTTGCGATATAGTCGCTAGGATCACTTGGAAGTATTTTGATGCCAAGTTCTCTTGTTATAAACCGGTATGTCCTGCCAATCTCTTTCTTTTCAATACCGCTTGCTTCACTAAGTTCATCAAGTGTTCTTGGGACGTCATGCCTTCTGCACGCAGCATACAGTGCTCCTGCGACAACGCTTTCCATAGACCTTCCTCTCACAAGCCCTTTCTGGACTGCAAGCGTGTATATCCTTGAACTTTCTTCTTCAACGCTTGATGGAAGTTTAAGATAAGAACTGACTCTCTTGAGTTCGCCTAATGCCAGTTTCAGGTTTCTTTCGATGGCTGTGCTTATCCTCTGCTGCCATTTTCTCAGCCTGAAGTACTTGTTCTTCTGCTTGCCGAGCTGGTAGAGGTCTGCTTTTCTTCCGACATCTGTTCCCAGACCTTGGTCGTATTGGGTGTAGGACATTGGAGCTCCAGTCCTTCTTTTTCGTGCTGCAGCTTCGCTGTCGAATTCTCTCCATTCCTGGTCAAAGTCGACCATCTTGTCTTCTACGACCAGTCCGCAGTCTTTGCAGATGATTTCTCCCTTGTCTTTATTGTAGAATAGATTGACTCCTCCACATTCTGGGCATTTCTTCACAAAAGCCATTTCTTGTCCCCCATTCCTTCAATCTTAGACCCTTGACACAATTCTGCAAATCAAGCCTCACACGGCCTGTATTGAATGATTTTGATAGTTTGTTTTATTACTGTAACTTTAATTACAGTAATATTTATAAAGAGCAACATGGATAGGTTTAAAAAGCTTTCGGTTCTTATGAAACAGATAGAGAAGATAGATTTTGATGGACAATTTGATGGAATAAGTGATATTTTTTCTGGGCGTACCAGTATCTAAATCTTTCTTTTTTTTAACTATATAATAGCAGTAACGAGAATTCTTATTTCGTAGTCAGAGCCTAAAAAATAAATTTTTTCATTAGCAAGGGCGACGCAGGGATTGTCCTTCCGGGATGCCGAGCAGCACAAAACCAGAGGTTTTGGGCGTCCGCAGCCAATGGATGAAAAAATTTCAGTACAAAAAATCTCACTCCATAACCTTTATAAACCCCTTACATTTTCTGAGCAAGATGACATCACATAGCAAGAATCCAGTTCAAGTCAATGATCATATCGAGGCTTCAGCTGAAGCTTTGAAGTCAAAGATTCAGGCTCCTATCTGGTCAAAGTTCGTCAAGACAGGACACCACAAGGACAGGCCACCTGTTCGTGCTGACTGGTGGTATTGGCGCGCAGCATCAGTGTTGAGGAGTGTGGACAACATGGGTCCTATCGGAGTGTCAAAGCTCAGAACCAAATACGGCGGAAAGAAGAACAGGGGCGTCAAGCCTGAGAAGTTCTACAAGGCCGGCGGTCATATTCTTAGGACTGTACTCCAGCAGCTGGAGAACGCCAAGCTGGTGAAACAGGATTCCATCGGAGTGCATAAGGGCAGAGTGCTGACGAGGGAAGGCAAGATGCTCCTGAAAGAGGCAGAGATTGTCGCCAGGGAAAAAGCGCATGCAAAACAAAAAGAGGCCGTGAAGAAAGAACCTGCAAAAACAGTTATGCCAAAATCTGCAGAGAAGACCGCAACGCACGTCGCACATCCTTCAAATCCGCATTCTGCAAAGAAGGACGTTAAACCAGCAGAGAAGAAAGCGCAGAAGCAGGCAGAAAAATCAGAGGAATAAGATGTCACGTTATACTCATCCTTCAAGAAAAAAAAGGCTTTTCAAGAGGCTCAGGCAGACCAGATGGGCCCCATTCTGGACCGTCCCAAAAATCTACGGGATAGGAAGGAAAGTTCATCCCGGAAGGCACACTGAGATAAAGCGAAGCTGGCGAAGGGTGAAGACAAAAGTTTGATAATCATGGGATTCTGGTGGACAAAATGGCTAAGATTGAAAGAACGTATAACATTCCATTGAGGCATGGATTCTCCAAGGTGCCTCAGCACCGGAGGAGCAAGCGAGCCGTCAGCGAGCTGAAGCAGTTCTTGTCAAAGCACATGAAGTCAGATAATGTCAAGATAGGAAAGGTGCTTAACGAGCACATCTGGCAGGACGGCATAAGAAAGCCTCCGCATCACGTTCTTGTAGATGTCGTGAAGGATGACGATGGTATTGTCAGGGCTGAACTGTCAGGCTATAAGTACGTTGACTTCAAGCCTCAGGAGAAGACTGAAGAGAAAGGGACGCTCAAGGACAAGCTGACAAGCAGGCTCGGCCCGAAGGAAAGCAGTGAAAAGGCAGAAGTGGAAGATAAGACATCTGAAGAAAGGACAAAACCTATTGAGAAAAAGACTGCTGTCGAGAAGAAGGACACTCCAGCTAAAGCATCACCAAAATCTGATACCAAACCTGTACAGAAATCTACGGCAAAGAAATAATTCTTTATCAATTCATCATCTAGTGCTCACAGAATATAGAATAATCCACATCTATCTATTTTATCTGTCCTTCCAGCTTCTTAAGGCTGCTGTCAATAGCCACGAACAAGTTAAAATCAGTCACATTTGAGGAGTAATTCTTGCTTCCAGATATTATGTTGGAGGTAATCTCATACTTCTCAGACTTGACAGTCTTGTGGACCTTCTTCATACTGATACTCAATTCCTGAAAATCATCCACCCTTTCAGAGAATCTTCTGGCATAGCTTCCCACCATCTTCTTAGTGATAATAAGCTCAGGAGGTTCCAAATTGCTAAAACCTACTAATTTAATGCTGCCTCCCAACTCTATAGATTCATCAGTCATCCATTGCACCCCCACTGCGATAGCATTGCTACATATCTAGTATTGATTTCAAGATTTATAAATTTTGTCCAATAATGAGCGAATGCAGTTCAGAAAATCCGTAGCAATAGCTTTAAAATACTTTGTACAGTAGGTTTATACACATTTAAACTAAAAAAGATAAACTTTGCAAGTTTTCACTGCTGAATGACATTCAACTTCAGAAGACCAACTCCTAAAGAGATGGAAGCAATACTTGAAGAAAGGCAGAGGATGTTTCAAAGGTTCAGAGAAGTGCCTATAGAAGGAGAGATGGTGGAGTGGAGAAACAGAAGTTACCTAGTTTATCCTGGAGTATTCTGGCCTCACGCAGACAGTATTGCACTTGCAGAATACTATGTTGTCAAACCTGGTGAAAGTGTACTTGATCTTTGTACAGGTAGTGGAAATCTTGCCTTGGAAAGCGCTCACAAAATTTCAGATTTATATCATTCCGGTTATGGTTTTGGTCCAAGAGTTATTGCTGTGGATATAAACCCAAATGCTGTTAGGTCAGCAAGGGACAATGTACTACTTCATGCTGTTTCTCCCTTTATGGAAGTCCGTGAATCAGATGGATTGCGAGATGTCATTCCAGGCGAGATGTTTGATGTAATTACAGGTAACCTTCCATTCACAGACCATCCTGCAGGTGACTTGGTTGAAGGAACAATGTACGACCCTGGACTTCACGTCTGGAGAGATTTCTTTGGCGGAATAGACAGTCATCTGAATCCTGGCGGACGCATCTACCTTGCCAATGCAAATTTCGGCTGTATTGATGAGATGTTTGACCTCGCCTCAGACCACAGGTTCAATGTAAGGCATATCGGCACTAATGTGCTTGAAGATCCTCATAGGGAATTCTATGCCTTTGAACTGACAAGGATGGATGAATAATTTTTACTAAATTTTTAAGAAATCAAAGACCTCACCCTAAAGGGTGAGGTATGCCTGCGAATACTTCGATGTACCTATCGAACAGGGCTTCGGTCTTTGTTACTCATCACAAGTGATGAGTTCAAATACAGAGTATTTGTTAAGACTGAAGCATAAACAAAGTGAAACGACTTACCAATCCTCAACTTAAAACCTGAGGTATGCTTCAGTATTAATCAACAATGACGCAAACTGGATGTCTCATCCAGAGGTTTCTGAAAGAAACCGGTTTGCCTGTCATTATTGTTGATTTCTACTTTTGAATATACTTTTATGGTTTACCTGCCAATAATGTTGTTGCCAAATCATCAATACCTTTAAAAAAGGATTCAATATCCAAACAATATCATTCGGAGATGTGGGCGCTTGCATGCCTGAATCCGAAGAATTCAATCAAGAATTCAATCAATTGAATAGAAATTGAATAAATGAAAAACAATGGTGGCAAAAAATGGGATATCTAAAATACGTTAGAGAATTATGGAAGCAGCCCAAGGCGAACATGGGCGATGTTTACAAGGAAAAACTGATTTCTTACAGGAAACAGCCAGTCACTGTCAGGCTCGAAAGGCCTACAAGAGTTGACAGGGCCAGGAGCATCGGCTACAGGGCAAAGCAGGGTTTTGTCGTGGTAAGGCAGATGGCACTGCGTGGTGGAAGACAGAGGCCTGACATCAAGCACGGCAGGCGCTCCCAGCATTCAGGTCAGAGGAAGAACGTAGCCAAAAACTACCAGCAGATCTGCGAGGAAAGGGCTTGCAAGAAGTTCCCTAACTGTGAAGTGCTCGGAAGCTACTGGGTCGGTGATGACGGGATGCGCATATGGTACGAAGTGATCCTGATTGACAGGCAGCACCCACAAATACAGGCTGACCGGCAGTTGAAAAGGATTGCTGCAAAACGCGGAAGGGCTGAGCGTGGCCTGACAAGTGCCGGCAGAAAGAGCAGAGGCCTGAGGAACAAGGGCAAAGGCGCAGAAAAGATACGGCCGAGCCTGCGGGCCAATAAAAGACTGCACTAAGAATATTTATTTGATTTTTCGTTTTTCTTCTAGTTATTAATCCTGAACTAAGCTGAGCTCTGCTCAGATTTAGCCAGTGCTTTGCACTGGATTAAACCAGAACTCAAAGAGTTCTGGTCAACTTGTCCCAAGCTCT
Organism: Candidatus Woesearchaeota archaeon; assembly: GCA_016929855.1. GTDB lineage: Archaea > Nanobdellota > Nanobdellia > Woesearchaeales > JAHJEM01 > JAFGHY01. The sequence goes on from JAFGHY010000014.1 coordinate 5,019, forward strand.
GCTTGGTCAAAATCATTGCAGAGTCAGGAAATCATTATTACAAAAAAGAACTTATCAATAATACAACTGCATCACACGTCTATCCCAATCATACGTCTATCCCAAACAATATTCTAATCATCCAACCGACTCCGAAGCTTATTGCCGCGACTGTCAGGCTGATTAATGCCATCTCAATGAATCTAGGCCAAAACCTTTGGCTTTTGGCGACAGTAATATAGATGGTGTAGGCTGCGATTATGAAAATAGCGACGCCGAGCATCACTGCCAGGGCTGTAAATACATTGGAGAACAGGAAGAAAGGAATCACCAGCAAAATAACAGTGATAATATACGCTGTTCCAGTAAACAATGCTGACTTCAAAGGGGTCTTAACGCCAAGATGCGCTTCGTGGTCTTCCTTACTGCTCAAATATTCGCTGGCTGCCATGCTGAGGGATGCGGCAAAACCTATTATTACTCCTGATATGGCGATGATATTGCTATTCTGCAATGCCAGTGTTAAACCTGCAAGTGCTCCTGTCAGTTCGACAAGCGCGTCATTCAATCCCAGCACGATACTGCTGGCATACTCGAGTTTCTGCTCGCTGATCATATCCAATACTTGTTTTTCGTGGCGCTGTTCGTCAAGCACAATCTTTTTGACCTCAGGATACTTTTTTGTGAGTTTCTTGTAGAAGTCTATCGCCAGGCCTTCTCCTTTTTCCATGAGCTTCAGTCCGAACAACAGCCCGAATACAACGCTCACAAAGTAATAAAGATGAAGCTGAAAACGGTTCGGCTCTACAGTCTTTTTTGTTATGGACTTCCAGAATTTGTGGTGCCGCATCTCATCGCCGGCTATCTTCTCCAGGATTTTGCGGTTGTGCTCGTCCTTGGTCCTGCCGGCAAGCCTGCGGTAGACGTGATGTTCTGTGATTTCATTACGCTGTGCCTTTAGAACGGATTTCAGCAGTTTATCTTCCATTTGATATCACATAATTTCAACTTTATTTTCCACATTACCAGCCATATATCCTATTCTGATTGTGTTGTCTACTTGTCCACGAACAAGTTGTGCTTCTCAGTTCCTGAAAGCTCCTGCTCAATTCGTTTAACGATTACCTTGATTGGGTCGGGCATGAGCTTAACCCTCTTTCTAATGTCATCGAAGCTCTTGAAAGGGTCTCCCCTTCTTTCCTCGACGATCTCCCACATGTGCTTCTTGCCCACTCCTGGAAGGAGTTCGAAGACGTGCAGTCTTGTGCTGAGAGGCTGGGCCTTGTTGAAGAAGTCGATGAAATCAGGCTCTTGCGCCTTGACAAGTTCTTTGATAATGTGGCTCAATTCTCCCTTTGCAGTGCCTGTCAGTTTTGTCGGGCTGATCTTCCCGTTTATGTGGTGGATCTTGTCCCTTTTCTCGTCTCCGATGTACACCTCTTCGTAAGGCTGGAGAAAAATGTCTTTTTTGGGGACCAGTTCGAGAAGCGTAAAATTATTTTTTCCTATAGCTTGTACTATAGGTGTTTTCAAGTGCATCGGCCTCTTGTCAAAAGGATAGCCGTTCGGCAGGAAGTCTAGAACTATAGCTTTCTCTTCTTTTCTCTGTATCATTCGAACTCCCCCACCGGTATGTTAAAATAGTATTATATGTTTAGTTTATATACCTTTCGTCACAGAACAGCGGTTCAGACTTATTTTTTCAGGAATCCCTGCATTACCTTGAATATCTTGTCCAGATTCTCGTTGCTGACTGTCAGTGTATAACCTTGTAGAACAATCTTCAGTTCAGGAACGCTCGCAGGAATGACGTCGATAAGCTTCGCTATGTGCTCGTCCTTCAGTCTTGGGATGTCCAGCTCCTGAATCTTCTTCTTCAATTCTTTGACATCCTTCTGGCTCAGGCTGGCGAACATGTTCACGTACTCTTCAGTCCTGTTGCCCCTGAAACTAAGCTCTTCATCCCTCTTTTTTATGGATTTGAGCTCTGCTTTCAATTCAGTGATCGTGATTGGTGTTTTTTCGATGATTTCGGGATCTGCCATTCTCTCTACCTCTTGGTCTTTGACATTCATGCTTTCTGCAGGTGCACAGGATGGACGATTACTATTTTCTGCTTGTCTATGTCCTTAAATTGGCATTCATAGCAGTCGCCTTTCTTGCCGACTACTACGGCTCTCTTGCCATGGAATCTGGGATGGTACATGCCCTTCTGGTAAGCAGGTTCAGCTTTAAGGACTACTCTGTCACCTTCTTTGAAACTTTGCAGAAAGTCCCTTATCTTGACTTTTCCCTGCCTGCTTGGGCCTTTACGCATCTTGAAACGCGTGTTTCTCCTCATTCCGCCTATTCTCTGAACCATAAAGTCCTAGGAAATATGAGTGGTTTATAAAGGTTGCTGTGGATATTATGAGCCTTTTCTCCAAACTTCAGGCCATGCAATACTACCTGACGGACCTCAGAAATAACTTAGTATTGAAGTATAATAGTGTTGTCGCAGTCATGATTGAAATAACAAAGTCCTCTGCTCGGAGCTATCCCCAACCTAAAGGTTGGAGTATTAGCGCTCCTCGCTTTTACA
>JAFGHY010000001.1 GCA_016929855.1 Candidatus Woesearchaeota archaeon
AAACAACCCCCACCAAATCTTAAAAATTAAGATATTTTTTGAATTTTTCTGTGATTTTTAGAAACCTTTTTAAATAATAGGAAGTTTTTCTACTAACCATGAAACTCGACCAGAAAAACCAAATGATTCTTAACCTGCTGCAACAGAACTGCAGGATGTCCCTGACAAGATTAGCAAAGGAGGTTTCGTTATCTGTCGACAGCGTAAATAAGAGGCTAAACAAGATGCTGGCCAACGGCATATTCTACCCAAAAATTCAGCTAAGGCCCAGGCATTTCGGCTACCCTCACATCGCAGAAATCAAGATCAAGCTGAAGGACTTCAACAACAAGCGCTCGAACGAATTCATTCAGTACTGCACAAGCCACCCACGAGTTGCTGAAATTTTTGAGATATCCGGCGAATGGAATTTCACGCTGGTGATAATCGCGAAAGACCATGAAGACCTCGGCATGGTCACCACAGAGATCCAAGACATGTTTAACGACATAATCGGAGAGTGGTCTGAAGCGATGACGACATACACCCACAAGTTCGAGACTTATGACGTCACAAAGCTTATGAAGTATGAAGAAGAAAAACAGAACAAAACAGGGCCTTCAGACAAAAAGGAAGTGAAAAAATGAAAATAATAATATTCGGATTGGGAAGCATCGGCAGACGACATGCAAGACTTCTTAAAGACAAATACAGCCACGACTTATACGCCTTCAGGTCAGACCCAAACACGAAAGGCAATGAACTTGGAATCAAAGAGATATTCAGTCTTGATGAACTCGATAGTATCCAACCAGATATAGCGTTCATAACCAACCCCACCTCAGAACATATTGAGACAGCGATTGAATGCGCCAAGAGAGGAATGCATCTTTTTTTGGAAAAACCCCTGTCAAATGCAGACATTAGGATTAATGAACTTATTGACATAGTGAACAAGAAGAAACTGAAGCTTTATGTTGCGTACTGTCTCAGACATAATCACGTTATAAAATGGCTGAAGGAATACTTAGAGAAAAACAAGCAAGGCAAGCCAATTCATATTACATGCCATGCATCCTCATACCTACCGAACTGGCGGCCGGGCTCTGACCACCTCAAACAGTACAGCTCTAATCTGAAGCTTGGAGGAGGAGTTATCCTAGACTATTCCCATGAAATAGATTATCTCACATATCTTTTCGGGAGCATCAATGACATCAAGTCACATTCTGCCCGGGCAGGGAATGTAACTGTAGATACTGAGGATTTCGCAGATATACTGTGCACGTTTAACAATAACACCTACGGAAATATACACCTAGATTTTTTTAGCAGGCTGAACAGAAGGGAAATTATTATAGATTATGAAGATATAACAATAATTGCAGACATCATCAACAACCAAGTGCAGATCATTAGTGATGAAGGAAGCAATATCAAAAAGCTGCCCGGAGTCAAGGAAGACATGTACCTTGAGCAGCTGCAATATTTTTTTAAGTTTGTGGACAAAGGCTCTGAAGCACAAAGAACACAAACAATAGAAGATATCTTGAATGTGTTCAGCACTATAATGAAGATAATAAAGCAGACAAAACAATCTTCAGGAGAAAAAGAATGACAGAAGAACAACCAAGGATACTTGTTACGATATGCGCCCGAGGAGGCAGCAAAGGCATAAAGAACAAGAATATAAAAGAGCTCGCAGGCAAACCGCTGATTGCCTACACAATCGAGACTGCAAAGAAATGGGGAAAAGCATCCAGAATTATATGCTCAACGGATTCAGAGCAGATTGCACAGGCAGCCAAAAAATATGGAGCAGAAGTGCCCTTCATGCGCCCGACTGAACTCGCCACAGACACAGCAGGAAAACTCGGGGTAATACGCCACGCATGGAAGGAATGCAAAAGGATATACAATGAAAAATATGATATAGTCATCGACTTGGATGTGACAAGTCCATTAAGGACTGTTCAGGACATTGAGAATGCTCTCGCCGAATTCATACACAAACAGCCAGATATCCTCTTCAGTGTCGTAGAAGCAAGAAAGAACCCATACTTCAACATGGTTGAGCTTGATGAGAGAGGCTACGCCCACCTGTCCAAGCAGCCGAACAAGCCAGTATTGAGAAGACAGGATGCCCCAAAAGTGTATGATATGAATGCATCAATGTACTTCTACAGCATCAACTTCATGCAGGATGAGTCCCACACCACGACAACAGGGGCAGATAGGATCTCAATATATGTGATGACTGACATAAACAGCATGGACATAGACAAAGAGCTGGACTTCAACTTCATAGAATTCATGATAAAGCAAGGAATCATCCGGCCGGGTAAATAATATTATAATGCAAGATACTCGCTTTAAGATGAAAAAATAATCCAAGGTGAAAAAATGACATCACATGACAAGAGTGCTACAGATTATAAGCAGCTGATAAGTCTGCATGGCAAGACAGTATGCGTCACAGGAGGCCTCGGCCTGATAGGGAGAGAAATTTGCAGGGCTGCAGGACAATTTGGAGCAAGAGTACTTGTGCTCGACATAGACGAAAACCAGGGAAAACTATTTCAGGAAGAGCTCAAGGCAGAAGGCATAGACTCTCAGTTTATTGAGTTCAATATCACAGACACAAATGGAATGAAGGCAAAGATACATGAAATATTTGAGAAGGAAATGAACATAGCTGGATGGGTTAACTGCGCATACCCCCGTACAAAAGACTGGGGTGACAAGCTTGAAAACATAAAACCAGAATCCTGGACAAAAAACGTGAGGGACCATATGGACTCATACTGTCTCATCACTAGAGATGTGGCTGAACAGATGAAACAGAGAAGAATCAAGGGGAGCATTGTCAACTTAGGTTCAATATACGGTCTGTCAGGACCTGACTTTTCAGTTTATAAAGGGACTGATATGACAATGCCTGCTGCTTATTCTGCGATAAAGGCAGGAATCATCAATTTTTCAAGATATGCAGCCCAGTACTACGGACCAGCAGGCATAAGAGTGAATGCGCTATGCCCCGGCGGAATATTCAACAACCAGCCGCCAAAATTCGTTAAACAATACAACAGCAAGGTCGCACTTGGAAGGATGGGAACCGCCCAGGAGATAGCATCATGCGTGCTTTTCCTGCTTAGCGATGCATCAAAATACATGACAGGCACAGAATTTATAGTGGATGGAGGCTGGACTTCCAGATGAAAAAGCAAGACCCTCAGATACACACCCGCAAGGACATAATCAGAAGAAATCTCAAGAAAACAAGACAAGATATTCCAGTTGACATGCATGCTATCATGAGCAAAAAGATACACCAGCGTCTGAAGGGACTCGATGAATACAAGAATTTGAGAACACTCAGCTGCTATATATCAATAGAAGATGAAGTGGAGACACGCTGGCTCATCAAGGAAATGCTCAGAGATGGAAAGGAATTGTCCATCCCTTATATTGACGTGCATTCCCACAAGATGAGGATGGGCATAATCAAGGATTTAAAGGAAGAACACATGCAAATAGGCGAGTATGATATTCCCGAACCATCTTTGAAAGAAGGAATCGAACCAAATGAGATTGAATTGATAATCGTTCCAGGACTGGCATTTGACGGACACTGCAACAGGCTTGGAAGAGGAAAAGGCTACTACGACGCTTTTTTGCAGGAGACGCGAGGAGTCAAAATCGGGCTTGCATTTGATTCACAAGTCATCGCAACAGTGCCTCACGACAAGAATGACATCCCTATGGACATGATAATCACAGAAAAAAGAATAATAAGGAAAACAAACGGAGGAGAAAAATAATGGTCAAACTGCTTGAAGGAAAAAGGCCTTCAGACAAAATCAAATATCAGGTGGCTAAAGAGGTGAAAAAACTCGATGTCAAACCTAAACTCTCAGTCATCATGGTAGGCAATAATCCTGCATCTGAAGTCTACGTGGCATTGAAGCACAAGTCATGCAAGGAGGTAGGTATGACTTCAGATGAATACCACCTTCCTGAAAACACAACCCAAGAAGAACTTGAAAAGCTAATCACAAAATTGAACACTAACCCTGCTGTCAGCGGTATACTAGTACAGCTTCCCCTCCCAAAAAACCTGAAGACTAGCAGAATAATGAGCCTGATCAATCCGGCAAAGGACGTTGATGGCTTCAACCCAGTGAACATAGGCCTCCTTACAATAGGCGACAAATGCCTGGAAGCCTGCACTCCCAAAGGGATAATGCTTCTTCTCGAAGAGAACAAAATTCCTGTTGAAGGCATGCATGCTGTGCTTGTCGGCAAGAGCCTGATAGTGGGCAAGCCGCTCATGCAGATGCTCCTCAACAGGAATGCGACTGTCACAGTATGCCATTCAAAGACGCGTGATCTGAAGTCATTGACAAGCAAAGCAGACATTCTCGTGACTGCCGTCGGAAAAGCAGGACTTATTAAATCTGATATGGTCAAGGAAGGCGCTGTTGTCATAGATGTCGGATTCAGCAGGATTCCTGACGCGTCAACACAATTAGGCTACAGGATAGCGGGCGACGTGGATTTTGAAAACGTTAAACACAAGTGCTCTTGGATAACGCCCAATCCTGGAGGCGTGGGGCCAATGACTGTTGCTGTGCTATTGCAGAACACGCTCAAAGCATATTTGATGCAGGGAGGCAGATAGAAAATGAAAACTAAGAAAGAATATTCATTATTAGATATCGGCGGGAAGAGAGTCGGACCAGGCCAGCCATGCTTCATCATAGCCGAAGCAGGCGTAAATCACAATGGAGACATAAATCTCGCAAAGAAGCTTGTGGATGCTGCAGTCGAGGCAGGCGCAGACTGTGTCAAGTTCCAGACATTCAAGTCAGAAAACCTCGTGACCAAAGCAGCAGACATGGCAGAATACCAAGAGAAGAATCTCGGCGAGAAGGACAGCCAGTTCTCAATGCTCAAGAAGCTGGAGCTCAAGCTTGAAGACTTCAAAACACTAAAGGAATACTGCGACAGAAAAGGAATAATATTCATGTCGACACCACACACCCAAGACACATGCGAATATCTTAATCCTCTTATGCCCGCATTCAAATTGGGAAGCCCTGACCTAAACAATATCCCATACCTAAAAAGAATTGCTAAATTCAACAAACCTATAGTGCTCGCTACAGGAATGGGCACAATGGAAGAAGTGAAAGAAGCAGAACAGACAATATTCAACGAAGGAAATAATAAACTAATACTTCTGCACTGCACCACCAACTACCCCTGCCCCCGAAATGAGGTAAACTTAAGGGCAATGAAGACAATGATGGACCAAGTAAAAAGCCTCGTCGGATACTCCGACCACACGGAAGGCATTGACGTCTGCGTCATGGCAGTCAAGCTCGGCGCCTTCATGATTGAGAAACATTTCACCCTAGACAAGAATATGCCCGGCCCAGACCACAAGGCATCCAACAATCCAGCAGAGCTCAAGCAACTTATCGCCGCAGTCAGAAGAATAGAATCAGATAGGAAAGCGTTAGCTGAGTTCCCCATGGACGAGACAGTTCTCGGCAGCCCGGAAAAAAAACCCAATAAGAGCGAAGTGGAAATGATGAAGGTGGTCAGGAAAAGCATAGCAAGCGCCAAAAAAATACCAAAAGGCACTGAAATCCAGGAAGATATGCTCGTTATAAAAAGGCCGAGCTCAGGAATAGCACCAAAGGAACTGGAGAAGCTTGTAGGAAAGCGCGCCGCCCAAGATATCCCTTCAGACATCCCTGTGACATGGGATATGGTTGAAATGTGATGGCAGAACTGATAGAACTCATGCCGCAACACTCATAGCAGAACCTGCCGAGCATGACCAGACCTAAAAAATTCACACTCCATACATTTCTCCAATATAATCTTGGTACTCTGCCTGAATAGAATCGTCCATTGCACCCACCATCTTTATTAGTCCGGGCAGAATCTCACGTATAACATTGGCTGAAAGCATATCTCTTCCTCTGAAAAAACTATCAAGATGCAGCCTGACCTCATCCTCGGCATTCGGGTCGTTTGAAAACTCAAGAAAAGCCATCCTGTAACTCAGAACAGACTGCATTGCACTTCTCCACTCATCAGATTGCAGGCCACGCGTCAGCCGGATTGCCTTTTCAAGGTTCTGCCTTGCACCAGCATAATAATCCTTATGACCTATTCTGACCATCGCTGTCTCAACGTTACTTAAAGTGTGATAGGCATTAACAAGAGGGTAACCTGAAGACTCTCCAGCCTCAACCCTCGTCCATAATTCAAGTGTTGCATAGTCCAGCGCAGTCCGCAAATAAAGGTCCGCATCTTCAGGCTGCATATCTGCAAGCCTAACACCAGTCTCAGCAAGGATACCATAGCTTCTAAGCAGGTGGTTTTGAATTAAACGGACAGAACTCCTTTCAAACATATCCCCACCGGCAAATATCTCTCTTTCAGGATGCTCCAAAGCATCCTCAAAACATGCAATAGCCTGCTCGACAGAATCCATCGCAATTATCATATCATTCCTGACAGTCACTTCACTATCATCAATACGCGGGCCCTGACTGTAAAGCAGCGCTTCTTCCAAGCGCAGTCTGCCAACCCCAAACCTGCTCCCCCCAACATCCTCTGCATTCAAACGCAAAACCTGAGCAGCAATGCCAAGCAAAGACTCTGCCTCTGCTCTCGCACTCGACGCACCCCCACCATAATATCTGACGAGATCTGCTTCATTGATGAAAGACCATGCAAGAAGATCCGGATTCAATCCACGTGTATCATTCGCAATTGCTTGAGCCTGCCGGTACAATCTCCTTGCCTCACCCTCCTGAGATTTATTCCTGGATATTTCAATGCCTGTGAGATTCAGTTCAATAATCCTTGCAGTCAGGCTTCCCAAATCCTGACCGCCCGCTCCAAGAGTATCAGAAGCGCAAGCATCCTGATCCTCATTTCCCGGGTTTCCTGTGATTTCCATAAAATCCTGTGTTGAAAGATTATTTAAATGATTTTTCATCGGACAGAAATTGACGTCCAACTCGAACAGGAGGACTTTGCAATAAGGACATAATTTAAAAACCATCCTGCACAACCCAAAACTCATGTGCGGAATATGCGGATTCAACTGGAAGGATGAAAGCCTAGTCAAGGACATGGCTGAAGCAATAGCCCATAGAGGCCCTGATGATGAAGGATACTTTGCGGACGAGAATGTCAGCCTCGGTCACAAACGCCTGAGCATAATCGACCTTTCGGAAAAAGGAAGGAATCCCTTAT
>JAFGHY010000015.1 GCA_016929855.1 Candidatus Woesearchaeota archaeon
CATCGCTTGCAGAAAGCGCTCTTGTTGGATTTTATGTTGCAAAAATAGGTAATATAATGATGCTGATAGGTGGAGGTAAGTGGGGATACAATATTGCAAAGGATCAAATGCATAAACATAAATTGAAACCAGAGGATAGGGTTGCAACAGAAACACCTTATGATCATTACGCACCACTGAGGAAGCCAAGATTAGAGGAAGTCTTTCTATGATTCCTTTCCTTGATTTCTTAGAAACATATTTAAACGACATTTAAGTCATGAAAGGCTATTGCGGAGGTGGCCAAGTGGCTAAGGCGATCGGCTGCAACCCGATTATTCGTGGGTTCGAGTCCCACCCTCCGCTTTTGATTCTATATTTTTATGTTTAAGAGAACAGTTTTTTCTTCCTTGGCACAGACGGAAACTCACTCTGTTCGTGTCCTAGGAGACATCCCGAAGGTGCTCAACGAGGCAAGCTCGTTGACACGACAAAGCAAAGCTTTGGAGTTCAAATGTGTAGCATTTGTTGGCAGAAGACTTCGTCTTCTGGCGAACGACCCCTGTTACCTCTGGTCAAGAAAAAATTGCAAAGAAGCAACAATACTGGCGCAAATGACCTGTTTCAGGTCAAGGTTTTGCTTGCAAAACCGATTTGCCTGCCAGTATTGTTGCGTACATATACAAGAAACTGCCTATGAAACTGCTATAATTGCCTTTAATGTTGCTACTGACATATTATTATATTTTCAACAATCCCCATAACCTATTTAAACCCTTTATAACCCCCAAGAAGAATGGAATTGCCCAAACATTACGACTACAAGGAATCTGAGCGCAAGTGGCAGAAGTTTTGGGAAGAAAAGCAGTTCTTCAAGGTGGAACTTAAGAAAGCCAGCAAGCCTTTCACGATAGACACTCCTCCACCGACAGTCAGCGGGGAGATGCACCTGGGTCACAGCTTTTCATACGCGCATGAGGATTTTGTCGCAAGGTACAAGAGAATGAGAGGCTACACAGTATTCTACCCTTTTGGAACCGACGATAACGGCTTGCCCACAGAAAGGCTCGTAGAAAAAATCAACAACGTGAAGTCAAAGTCCATGTCACGTGATGACTTCGTCACACTCTGCATCCAGACAATCAAGAAGATCATGCCCGGCTTTGTCCAGGACTGGAAGAACCTTGGAATGAGCTGTGACTTCAGTGATACCTACTCCACAATCCACAGGGACAGCATACACACATCACAATTAGGATTCGTCGACCTTTACAACAAAGGCCACATCTACCAGACAGACAGCCCGACAATATTCTGCACTACCTGCAATACGACAATAGCACAAGCAGAGCTTGAATTCGTGGACAAGAAATCAATCTTCAACGACATAATATTCAAGATAGCAGGAAAAGAAGTGGTGATAGCCACTACAAGACCTGAACTACTGCCTGCATGCGTTGCAGTCGTAGTGCATCCTGACGATGCACGCTTCAAAGATATAATAGGCAAGACGGCCGTCGTTCCACTTTTTGATTATGAAGTCCCGATAATAGCTGACTCCAAAGCAGACCCTGAAAAAGGTTCGGGAGTCGTGATGTGCTGCACCTTCGGCGACAAGACAGACATAGAATGGTGGAGGGACCACAATCTGCCGACAAAGATAGTTATAAACAAGGACGGTACGTTAAACGATCTGGCAGGCAAGTACAGGGGCATGAAACTGCTTAACGCCCGTAAAGCAATGGTTGAAGACATGAAGAAGAAAGGCCTCCTGGTAAAGCAGGAAGATATTGTGCACCCAGTGAACGTGCACGAACGCGACGGCACAGAAGTAGAATTCCTAAACACAAAACAATGGTATGTGAGGCTGATGGACAAGAAACAGCGGCTCCTCGACGCAGGAGACAAGATAAACTGGTATCCCAAACACATGAAATCCAGGTACATGAACTGGGTGGAGAACCTAAACTGGGACTGGGGCATAAGCAGGCAAAGGCACTTTGGAGTCCCATTCCCCTTATGGTACTGCAAAAAATGCGGAGCACCCAAGGTCGCAGATCCAGACCAACTTCCAGTCTATCCAGAAGATGATAATCCAAAGACGCCTTGCGAGTGCGGCAGCACAAGCTTCAGGCCAGAGAAAGATGTGATGGACACCTGGGCGACAAGCTCAATGACCCCTCAGATAGCCATGAGGAGCATAAGGGACAAGCAGACATTCAATAGGAATTATCCAATGAGCCTCAGGCCACAGGCGCATGACATAATCAGGACCTGGGCGTTCTACACGATAGTCAAGGGCGTACTCTGTCATGAGACTATACCATGGAAAGACATAGCAATTTCAGGATTTGTCCTTGACCCTCACGGCAACAAGATGTCAAAATCAAAAGGCAATGCCATCGCACCGCAGGAGGTGCTTCGGGACTACGGCGCTGACGCATTGAGATTCTGGGCAGCAGGGTCAAAACTCGGCGACGATATGCCATTCCAAGAGAAGGACCTGCTCACAGGAAGGAAAACAGTCACTAAGTTATGGAATGCCAGCAAGTTCGTGATCATGCACCTTGAGGACTACCAGGAACACACAGAAGAACTTGAGGTGATGGACAAGTGGCTGCTCATGAAACTGAACAGGATAGTCAAAGTGTGCACTGAATATTTTGACAGGTATGAATACAGCAAGACAAAGGCAGAGGCAGAAAATTTTTTCTGGCAGACGTTCTGTGATAACTACCTTGAGATTGTTAAGCATCGATTGTACAATCCAGACAAATTCGGGACAGAAGCAAGAATGTCAGCCCAGTTCGGCCTGTACCATGGTTTGTTGACTGTGCTTAAGATGTTCGCGCCCATAATGCCACACATCACAGAAGAAATATACAGTCTTTACTACAATAAAAAAGAGAAACACGAAACAATACACTTGAGCAACTGGCCTGAAGAGATAAAGGAGGCTGAAGACTCTGATGCAATGTACACGGGCGACATAGCTATAGGCATTATCGGTGCCATACGCAAGTTCAAGGCAGAGAAAGAGATGAGCATGAAAGACCCGATATCAGAAGTTACGATCAGCTGCCCCAAAAGAGAACGCGGGCTTCTTGAAAGAGTGCTCAGGGACATTCAGGAAACCACATCTGTTGAGAACATAACATTTGGTGAAGGCGAGCTGGGAGTTGCAGAGAAGGTCAAGGTAAATATCATCAAGTGATTTCATTAGTTATATTTGATATATTTAACAAATCTCAAATCAAAATTTTTTTTAAATCTTTTTTATGACGGGACCGTCAGCCCCATCCTCAATCACATATCCTTCCTCTTTAACTTGGTCGCGTATCTTATCAGCTTCTTTGAAGTCCTTGCTCTTTCTGGTCTGCTCCCTTTGGCGGACCAACTGTTCAATATGCTTAGGTATTTTATCGTCCTCGAAAGTCATGATACCAAGGACGCAATCCAATGATGCAAGGAAGTCCAGCAGAAACTTCGAGTTATCCTTGCTGATGCTGCCTGCCTCCAATTCCACATTCACTTGTTTAACGAAATCAAACAGTACAGCAAGAGCATTGCTGATGTTAAGGTCGTCTTCCAATGCAGACTCAAAATTCTTTCTAGTGACTTCAACCAACTGTTCGACATTGTAGTCATGGCCGTCGGCCTTCTTGAGTCTGAGAATAAAATCCTGCAAGCGCTGGATAGCCTGGTCAGCTGCCTTGACGCCTTCAATTGTGAAGTTGAGCTGCTGACGGTAATGTGTCGCCAGAAGCTCATACCTGATTGCAAATGGCTTTAGTCCCTTGTCTAAAAGGTCGCGCAAAGTGTAGAAGTTGCCTAGACTCTTGCTCATCTTCTTGCCATCGACAAGCAAATGCTCGTTGTGCAGCCAATAATTTGCCAGCTTCTTCTTGTTTGCACCTTCACTCTGGGCAATTTCATTTGTGTGATGCGGGAAAATCAGATCGACGCCGCCACAATGGATGTCAAACGGCTGTCCAAGATACTTCGTTGACATGGCACTGCATTCAATATGCCAGCCGGGCCTGCCTTTGGTGCAGCAATCTCCCTGCCAGTAGACGTCACCATCATCTTCTGAGTAAGCTTTCCACAAAGCAAAGTCACGCGCATCATCCTTCTCGTACTCATCACTCTCAAGACGGCCCTGCGCGTTTTCCTTCAGTTCCTCCCAATTCAGATTTGCTAGCAATCCATAGTCAGGCATGCTGTTAATGGCAAAATAGATGTTACCATCTTTCTCATAAGTGTGCTTGTTCTTCTTCAGCTTGGAGATGATTTCCTGTATCTCCTTGATGTGGTCTGTTGCTCTCGGATGGATGTCTGCTTTCAGGATGTTCAGCGTCTGCATGTCCTTGAAGAACTCCTCAGTATAGAAGTCAGTAAATTCCTTCAATGACTTTTCCTGAGCCCGGCTGTCCCGTATGGTCTTGTCATCAACGTCAGTGATGTTCATGACAAAATTTACTTGGTAGCCTTTCCAGATAAGAAACCGTCTGAGAAGATCGTTGAAGATGTAAGCTCGGAAGTTTCCTATGTGAGCGTAATTGTAGACTGTCGGTCCGCATGCATAAATCCCAACCTTACCCTTATTTATAGGTTTGAACTCTTCCTTCTTCCTTGCCAGGGTGTTGTAGAACTGCAATGCCATGATAGTCTGGGGAAGAAGGGGTGTTTTTAAAGCTTATTTCTTTTTCAACTCCTTCTTGATTTCTCTCTCAAACTCTTTCAGAAAGCTGGAGAAATCAATCTCACGAGTATGCACTCCGACGGCCAAATCGTGTCCTCCACCTGTAGCTTCAGGATACTTAGCGACCAGTCTTTCCACGATAGGCGGTAGGACTATCTTCGTGCTGCTGATGCTCCCTTGGACTCCAGTAGTGGTTACGCGCGCGATGAATACGACTTTTTTTGGGTGCTTGTATACCAGTTCATTGCACAAGTCCCGGGTGATAGGCATCTTGTTGTCCTCGTACTTGTAGAAAATAATTGGATTACGAGTAACTTTTATCTGTTTCAAATGGTCTTCGTAGACCTTGTTTATCTTCTCGAACTTCTTGGAAAGGAACCTGCCCTGCGGTGTCGTCTGCTCCAAAACCTCGTAAGGATCTTCAATTCTAGTCAATATTTTAACACTCGTCATGGCATCCTTTCCGCTGCCCTTCAAAGTAAAGCTCAGCATCCTCGCAAGCAAACCAATCCCACTACCGTAGAGCGCATCAGGCTGCTTCCGAATCTTCTTTGGAAGGAGCTTCGGGAATTTTTTCCTGAACTCGTCAGCCAACTCAGGAATATAATGCCAGTCGCCAGTGATGCCTGTCATTGCAAGCCACAACATGTTATGGTCGTTTGCCAGCAGATACGCCCAATACGCAGTAGGACGGTTATCATCCGGGTCAAACAATCTTGGATTGATGTATAAAGTATGCCTTGAGTCCTGCACAGGATGGTGGTCGACCCATAAGACCTTGATTCCTTTGACACCCTCGAGAAACTCGTCCTCCACCAAAGGCTTGTCAAGAATCACGATGAGATCAGGTCCAAATTCCTTGACATGCTTGAGATGATCTGCCTCGACACGAGGAGTGTTCTTCACAATATGCCCCTTGCCTTCATGCCCGTACTTCTTGTATAACATCACAAAACTGGTCGTGCCATCGGGGTCGCCATCAAAGAAGAACAATGGCCGTCTGGCCTTTTCAAGCATAGAAGAGGCTTTTTTCAAAAGTGAATTCATATCCATTCTAAATCGAGGTGCCTGATTCTTTATATAAGTTATGGAGCAAAGTTTAAAAACATATGAGGGTTTGCAGCATTAAAACTCGGGGGTGAATCGATGAAAAAAGAAGTAATGGAAAAAGTTGTAGCTCTGGTAACAGCAGCATTCGGACTTGTCGCAGCATTAGCTTGGAACGACGCTATCAAGGCATTGTTCGCAGGGCCATGCGGCGCAGAGGGTGCAGGGCCATTATGCAGAGCAGCAGCTGGCGGACCATGGGTCTATGCAATCATCGTCACAATAATTGCAGTATTCGTGACAATCTGGATAGCAAAAGCAGCAGAAAAAGCAAAGTGAGTGCATTATAACAATTTTTTTTTATTTTTATTGCTTCACTTTTTATCAATAATCAATTCTCCATAAGCTAAACGATATTCTTCACTATCAATTTCCACTACTGGCAAGTCAGTCTCCACCATTAAGCAGGTGGTACAATATTTTTTTTATTGACCGTGTGATGTGAACGAGTGATGCCTTTTTTTCAGTAACCTTTAAAAAACCCATTTAGCCCCTCTCACTAAAAGTCTTAATATTGCTCAAAGCAGTAGAGAAAAAATTGGAAAAGAAGGTTGGAGGGTGATAGAATGTTCAGACTCTTTATAATACCAATAATAGCTGTACTCGGCATGATATTCGTTGGGTACCTGTATAAGAAAATACAGAAGATGCCAGTGGGCACTGACAAGATGAAAGAGATTAGCGCAGCCATAAGGGAAGGCGCCATGGCATTTCTGAAAAGAGAATACAGAATACTGATTGGATTCATAATCATTGTGGCAGTAGTACTTTTTTTTGCTATCAACTGGCAGACCGGAGTCGCATTCCTTCTCGGAGCAGTCCTCAGCGCTGCCGCGGGCAATCTAGGAATGAGAGTTGCCACAATGGCAAACGCGCGGACAGCAAATGCTACAAAGAAAAGCCTTAACGAAGGTCTGACTGCAGCATTTAGTTCTGGAGCAGTCATGGGATTTGGAGTTGTTGCACTAGGACTTTTGGGAATCTATGTTCTGTACGCGTTCTACGGAGACCCTGGACTTTTATTCGGCTTTGGCTTCGGAGCAAGCAGCATAGCACTCTTTGCAAGAGTTGGAGGAGGCATCTACACCAAAGCAGCTGACGTGGGCGCAGACCTCGTGGGAAAAGTCGAGGCAGGCATTCCAGAAGACGACCCTAGAAATCCAGCTACAATCGCAGACAATGTGGGCGACAATGTCGGCGACGTGGCAGGCATGGGCGCAGACCTCTTCGAAAGCTATGTTGGAAGCATAATCGCGGCCATGGCATTAGGTCTTGGCTTTGCAAGCCTTGGAGACTATGGAGTGAAGTATCCTCTTTTCCTGGCAGGCGCAGGAATAATCGCAAGCATAATTGGAAGTTTCTTTGTGAAAGCAAAAGGCAACCACATCCACAAGGCACTGCGTAACGGATTGTTCGTAGCAAGCATACTCGTAGTGCTGGCAGCATTGTGGCTGAGCCACGATTACTTTGGATCGTTTAACGTATTCTGGGCGACACTGTCGGGCCTCGTGGCAGGAATAGCCATCGGACTGCTGACAGAATTCTACACGAGCGCAGACTACGGGAGCGTAAAAGGAATTGCCAAAGCAAGCGAGACAGGAAGCGCCACCAACATCATTGAAGGATTAAGTGTGGGAATGTTCAGTACAGCCCTCCCGGTATTGTTCATAATCGCAGCAATATTCGTCGCATACTACTTTGCAGGACTTTACGGAATCGCCGTAGCAGCTGTCGGAATGCTGAGCACCCTTGGCATAAGCCTGGCTGTCGACGCATACGGACCTGTGGCTGATAATGCAGGCGGAATCGCAGAGATGGCAGGCATGGGACCTGCAGTGCGAAAGAGGACTGACGCGCTTGACAGCGCAGGAAACACGACAGCAGCAATAGGAAAAGGATTTGCTATCGGCTCAGCAGCACTTACAGCTCTAGCCTTGTTCAGCACATTCACCCAGGAAGCACAGCTTACAAGCATAAGCATAACAAACCCTCTAGTAATCATCGGCTTGTTCATTGGAGGCACACTGCCATTCCTGTTCAGCAGCCTCACTATGAGAGCAGTTGGCAGAGCAGCATTTGACATGATAGCAGAAGTCAGGAGGCAGTTCAAGCAGATAAAAGGCTTGCTGCAGGGCAAGGCAAAAGCAGACTATGCAAAGTGCGTTGACATCAGTACAAAAGGTGCTTTGAAAGAGATGATAGTCCCAGGACTGCTGGCTATACTGGCACCAATCACTGTAGGCTTTGTGCTCGGTGTTGAAGCTCTTGGCGGAATGCTCGCGGGTAGTCTGGTGAGCGGTGTGCTGTTGGCTATCACGATGGCAAACTCAGGAGGAGCTTGGGACAACGCCAAGAAGTACATCGAGGCAGGACATCATGGAGGCAAAGGAAGCGCTCCTCACAAGGCAGCAGTTGTCGGAGACACTGTAGGAGACCCGTTCAAAGATACAAGCGGACCCTCAATCAACATCCTGATAAAATTGATGACAATAGTCAGCGTTGTGTTCGTTGCAGTGTTCCTGAAGTATGGCGGATGGCTGCTGCTAGGATAGAAGTATGTTTGAATAGAACTAAATAGATTTTTTTTTATTCTAATATTTCTTATGTTCAAATACTTGCTGCTTATTTTTGCAATGCCACCTGGCGAACCTTAAAGTGTACTATTACGAGAACATATAGCATAGTTGGATTGCTCTGCAAAGAAATAAACGTTGTGAGCGTGGCATTGCACCATTAGAAAATTTTTTATCACTTTTTCTTGACACTTATCTTGTGATTCCAGCTATCAATAGTAATAAGTCCCTTGACCTGCGACTTTTTCCTGTTAAGAAGAATCTTGATGATTTCTGTGTAGAGGAATGTGGCTGCTGAATGTGTCACGCTGGGAAAGATGCCTGCATCAGATATCAAAGGGTACTCATTAAGGTGCTTCTCAAGCTTTTTGACATTGAATTGAGGGCTTTTGAAGTAGATCATCGCGTTCAGTCCGCCAGTTCTGCAGACCCACAAGGGAGTCTTTTTTGCGAACTTCTCGACAAGCTGGTTCGTTTCAAAATTATTTGAAAGGTCGACTGCGCAGTCAGATACTATCAGGTAAGCGTTGTTAGGGGCCAGCTCTTCATGAAAAGTCCGAATCTTGACCTTGTTATTGATGCTTTCCAGGATTTTCTTGCTTTCTTTTGCCTTGAATCTGGTGACAAGCTCTTCAGGGTACATTGACTGCCTGGAAAGGTCTTCTTCATATATCCTGTCTTTGTCTATGATTCTCAGGTTTACGCCGCTCCTGACAAGCATCTCTGCCAGTATGGATCCTACACCGCCTACACCAACGATAGAGACTGTCTTCTTCTCCAACTGCTTCTGGTCTTTCTCACCGATTTCCTTGATTTTCTGCAAGTGCTGATATCTCATGCTTGTCTCCTGATTTAAATGGTTCTTATAGGTGTTGTATGTTTGAATCTTGTGTGTGAGTCTTGTATGTCTAAGACCCTGTGTCTGGGCGTTTTTAAACCTTTTGGTATGGGAATTAACAGCTCATTAATAAAGCTCATTGATAAAAATCATCATATTCACTACTTAAAAGGAGTTAAAAAAGCGAAAGGTTTATAAAGGATTAGAGACAGAATAAGCGTAATAGTCTAGCGTATTAGGGGGTAATATATAATGTCAGAAGACAAAGTGCCGAATGGTCTGGAAGACGCTGTTAAGGCAGGAATACCTTCAGGTGTTCCATACACAGCACCTGAAACAGATGTTACTACACTTCTTGCTGAATTGAGAGAACGGCATGCTCACAAGGCAAATGTGGTGCGAGAATTATCTCTCGGGCGAGGTTTATATGAGAATTTACCTCATGATACTTTAGCTTTCTTGATGACTGAAGCATGGGTCGACCTGATCCTGATAAAAGATAGTATCTACTGGCTGACCCACGATCCAGAAACAGGATCTGCGAATAAAGCAGGGCTTGATGAAGCACTTGAGCTTGTAAAGAGAGTGAGACCTCAAGGATTGTACGTGATGTACACAGACGTTGACGATATGACAAAGAATAACGAGAAGTACGGGCATCCTGCAATGAATGAAGGTCTGAAGGCCAGAGGAATCGCGATGTCTAACATGCTTCGAAGATGTGAAGATTACCTGGTCATATTCGCAAGACCGCACGGAGATGAGGGAATAGCATTGTTCCAAGCACCAGACCATCCTGCAGCAATAAGCTTTGGGAACAGATTAAGGATTGTCGGCCAGGAAGCACTAACCAATGGCGTGGCAGAATACCTTAGTAAAAATATACGGCCAATCACAATATCTGCAGGTATTGCTTGGGTTCATCCTGAGAACATTCCTCATGCGATAGAAGAGGCAGACCAGGCAGTCCATCATTCAAAACGTAATGGCAAGAATCAAATCACTGCATCGCCAGAAATGACTGAATGACCGAAAAGTCAATCAATAATTTCTATTTCAATTCACCCAAGAACTTCTTCACAGTGTTTAACACATATTGCGGCTGAGTGTTCAGCACGCGGGCAGTCTCGTTGATTATGTCGCCCTGCCATTCTTGAGTTGACTGAAGCTTTTTTTCCTCAGCGCTCAAAGTCTGGCCTTTTTTCTGAGCCTTCTTGTTCTTCTTCCAAATGCTGAAAAGCTCGCTTGATCTGGATGGAATATGTTTCGGCTCGCAATCAAGGAGCTCGCACAATTCCTGAATGACACTATCATCACTTTCTCCCTTCTTGTCAAGTGCAGGGCCTGCGGCGAACTCAATCCTGATTAAACCGTCCTGTATCTTGCTTGTCTTGAGAATCTTGAACCGGCTGATTCCGCCGGTGCTGCTCAAGTGGGTTCCACCGCAAGCCTCCACGTCAAAACCGCTAACATCAACAATCCGCAGGATTTTGCCGGGAGCGACACCGCCTTGGTATATTGTCCGCCCGTACTTCTTTTCAGCCTCTGTGCGGGGAATGAGCATCTTCCTGATTGGAAGGTCTTTCTTGATAAGCTCGTTGACCCCTTCCTCAATCTTTATCACCTCATTCTCAGTAAGATTCTCATAATGGGTTATGTCAAGCCTTCCCTTGCCCAAAGTCTTTGCGGCACCACTCTGCCATATGTGCTTTCCCAAGACTTGTTTACACACTCCATTCAGAAGATGAGTCGCGCTATGGTGGATTGCCAGCTGCTCCCTGCGCTGCATGTCAATCCTGCCGTGCACTGATTGCCCCTCACCAAAACCGATGCTTTTCATCTCATGCAGAATGTGCGGTCCTTGTTTAACGGCATTTATGACTTCGTCGTCACCCAGCCAGCCTGTGTCGTGTATCTGGCCTCCGCTAGTAGGGTAGAATGCGCTCCTGTCAAGGACGACAAACTTCCTATCCAGGATTCTAAGGACCTTTGCGTCAAACTCGCTAAGGTCATGCTCGCCGAAATACAAAATTTCAGTCGTAGGGATTCCTGAAAGGTCGTAATCAAGCCCTGTCTTTGTCTGCGTGCTCTGCTCGTGTTCGTGCCTCTGGCTGACCAATGCATAGAAGTTGTCAGGAATTACCACTGTCTTTCCGATCTTTTCTGCGGCGGCCTTAATCTGTTTTGGGTCTATTCCCTGGCTGTCATAGAGTTCAATCAGCTTCTGCGTGTCTATGTCCTTCTGTATAACGCTCTGCACTATGGTCTGGCTCTTTTCCCTGTTTGCCAGGAACTTCTGCTCCTCAACATCAAGGATCTTCTTGACCTGTCCAATATTCTCCAGAAGCTCAGGATACATAGGCTTCAGGTAACGCGCATGCTCTTCTGCAAGCTCACTCATGCTGACTCTCTGCCAGCCGTACTCCTCCATGAAATTTCTAGCGCGCCTGTAAAGAACTCTAAGATTATAATATCCGCCGATATTGCTAGGAATGGCTCCGTCTGCCAACGCGTACAACAAAGCCCTGCTGTGCTCTGCAATGCTGTACAAACCAGCCAACGGTAGAATCTTGCTCTTAAGAACTTGCACGTCAACACCAAGCTTTCCTGCAATGTTCTTCCATACAATTTCCACATCATCAATCTCGTCCAAGTTTAGCATACCTGCATAAGGCATGAACCTTCCTAGAAGCTCGTGGTCCGGCTTCAGACCGGTCCTGTCAAAAAGCATCTCACACACAGTAGGAAAGCTGGCTTCATAAAGGTTAGACTTACCGGTGATGAACCATGCACACCTCTCCTGACCCATTCCCATGTCCAGCACCTTGATCTTAAGATCCTTCTTGCCGTCTGGTGTGGCTTCAAATAGCATGTAAACCTGATTGCCTATCTCAAGCCCGTCGCAGAAGAACTCAAGGCATGGCCCGAAATTTCCGCCACCAGCCCAGGCATCTTCGTGAATAACAAATTCATCCTTGCCCAATCCAAGCCCTGCAGGATTCGTGTACCATTCAAGATAATCCTCAAAATACTGGGGTTGGTTGTACTCGTCAGCTGGAGTGAACGCGTGCTGGCCGATCATTGTGAAACCAGTGCAATGGCTTCCAGTGATGCCCACATTATCGATATCGTTGAATCTCAAGCATATTTGAGGGATGGTCAGCATCCGCTCAGGAGGCTCGACTTCTCCGGACACGACGTGAGGCTGGAATGCAGCAATGCTGGCTATCGTGAAGTCTATAGTTGGATTCCACCTTGCCAGGACGGGATAGCGTTCAATAGGAACATAGCCTTTCTTCTTCAATAGCTCGCTGAACTGTCGCCAAACCCTCGGAAAATCCCAGTCCTTTCTTTTCTTGCCGATGAAACTGAAGCCGCCGACACATGCGCTGTCACCACACACATCTCTGGCAGTCGCGGACCAGAACATCATCCCGCACTTACTGCACTTCATCCTGCTGAAACCGTGCTTCTGCATTGCCGTGACTGGAAAGAACTTCTCAGGACTCTTGCTGGCAATCTGCTTGAACTCCTTCTTCAATTCCTTGTCAGACTTGATTTCTGCCATAGCACTAGAAAGGTTATCAGAGTATTTTTATGTGTTGTGATGAGAATAGAGTCATTCACTGCAGCTGATGTAACATAAATCTGTGTTGAAGGACAAGGGTCATCTTGTGTTCTGCTGGCCAAAGGCCAGATTTTGCCAGGCAAAGCCTGGGTAAGGTCCAAAACGCATTATAAAGAGTGCAGGATGTGATTACGTTTTGGAGAAATTCCCTTGCCGACGGCAAGGTCCAATATGTGATTGAACAAGATGACAAAAAAATGTGTTACAAAAGATTCAATGAAGAACATTTACCTAAGCATATCCTCAATAGGTGCTTTTGGCTTTGCCCCAGGATTCTGCGGAGACTGCTGTTTGCCGCCAGCCATCTCCTTGGCCTGAGCCTCAAGGTCGACACCCAATTCCTTCAAGGCGCTGATGTGCATCTGCATCAACTGCTCCACAATCTGCAGGATCTTCAGCATCTCCTGCCTTTCCTTGCTGAGTGTTGAAAGTGCACCCTTATGAAAACCAATCTGTTCTTCTTTGCTGACGTCTGAAGGCGCTCCAGTATCCTGGGCCTCGCTGGGCGCTTGAGCAATGTTAGGATTCAAATTTTCTTCTGCCATTTATATCACCAGCCTGAAAGGGTCTCAGAATCTTTATAAAGATTATGGTGGTCCTCAACGCCATGTCAGAGTCCAAAAATTCAATGAAGTTGCAGAAGACAACAGAAGGAAAAGCATTCCTTTGGGTGCCTGTTGAAAAAAAGATATCCAAAGAACTTCCAGTATTCTACAATCCAGTCATGAAGCACAACCGTGACATCAGCATACTCTTGCTTGCAGTACTCGGGCGCAAAGGCATGAACGTCTGCCTGCCTTTGGCAGGAAGCGGTGTTCGAGGAATACGATTCATGAAAGAACTTCCAAAAGATATGGTAGGATCTTTAGTCATGAATGACAAGGACGAATTCTCCGCCCAGACAATGAAAAAAAATTTGGCGTTGAACAAAATCAAATCATCAAACATCAAAGTAATGCAGAAGAATGCCAACGTGCTATTGCTGGAAGGACAGGGAATGGACTATATTGATATAGACCCTTTCGGAACACCAAATCCTTTCCTGGATGCAGGGGTTGCCAAGACCAGCAGGAATGGGATACTTGCGGTGACTGCGACTGATACGAGCTCGCTTTGTGGAACCTATCCTGCAGCGTGCAAGCGAAAATACTGGGCCGACACAGTCAAGCACCCGCAGATGCACGAGACCGGTCTGCGCGTCCTGATAAGAAAATGCCAGCTTGTTGGCGGGCAGTACGAACGCGCCCTCTTGCCTGTATTTTCGTATTCAAAAGACCATTACATGCGCGTTTTTTTTCTCTGCGAACGCGGCAAGGAAAAGGTCGACAAAATACTTTCGAGGCATGGAATGTATAACGACGGCAAGCACCAGCACGGACCTCTTTGGCTTGATAAGCTCTTGGACTCGAAGCTGACGGACAAGATTAAATATCTTGGCGAAAAAATGTTTCCAGAAGATAAAGAATTGAACAAGTTTTTAAGAACAATAGCGAATGAGAGTAAAATTAACACTGTCGGCTTCCATGACATACACTCAATATTCAAAAAGAACAGATTGCCTCAAATACCCAAATTTGAAAAAATCATCTCTGAGCTGAAAAAGAAAAAATTTCAGGCATGCCAGACTCACTTCACAGAGAAAGGCATACGATCTGACGTGAGTGAAAAAGAATTGACAGAAATCCTTTCTAACCTATAGCCCTTCTGACATCCGTGACTTCCACGCTGTTCACACCGTCCAGGTCTGCAATCTGCTTTTCTACCTCGTCAGTGCTTCCTTTCTTTTCGTCAGACGTGAAAGTTATGTTCAGGCTTTGAAGGCCGAAAGCAACGGGTTGTATGTCTGTGCGCATGTCGCCTTCCTTCCCGGCAAAATCCTGTATGAGTTTTATAGAATCTTCCTTTATCCTGTCCAGGTCAACTTCAGGACTCTCAGGCATTATCTTCAATGTAATTATTACAACCGCCATACTAATACACCTCAAATTTGCTTTATTGATACTAAAAAATCAGTTAGGCCCCTCAAAACCGCACTCTGGGCAAGTGTACTTAGCCACAATCTGCCGGCACTTCTTGCACCTGATGATTTCGTGCTTGCCGCAACCAGGACACAAGAACTTCACGCTGCCCCTGTCATTGGCTATGTTGGTCTTGCATGATATGCATTGGATTACGTTTTTCATACTTGCCAGAACAAGGAAGTGCTTTATAAAGGTTTTGGAGGCTAAATTTATAAACAAAAAATTGTTTCCGTTGCTACTAGGAGAGAGTATATAGGAGGAGGGTATATGAATGCTGTGGGAAATGACACAAATACTTTGGAAGGGCAGGTAAGAGACAGCTACCAGGCTGCACGCGAGTTTGACCTGCCTGATGAAATAACCAGATTTCTGCAAGAGCAAGGATTCAAGCAGGTATCCCTCAACACTTCCAGGAAGGGACCGAATGTGCTCGCGAGCTATTCCAATAACCACATTTCCCTAATACTGGGTGTTGACAATGCAACCCAAAACGCCATTTCATTCGAGTACGATGGAGCTAGCATAGGCGTTAGATTTTACGGCTGGCGGCCTCAAGAAGCTTTCAGAAACTTTGCATCATCCAAATCACAAAATCCTGTGCTAATCTGGCTGGCACAGACTCTCTGGAAAGAGCATTCCGGAGACAGGCAACCCACATGCATAGTGGACTCAAAAGAAATTCTACCACACGAATTCTATCCAGCAATAAATGCTGTATTGGAACAATATGCCCGAACAGCCGATTCAGCTGTCCAGGACAATCAAGCAGCAACAGGAAACACCATTAGAGGCTGATCAGCCTCGCACACATAAGTGCGGTTCCTGATTCTTGTGGCGGCGGCATCATACCCCTTATTGTGCTCGCCGGCAGGAAAAACATCACCAATAATGATTCTATTATTGCGAACAGTGTATAGCACTCTCGCGTCCTTGCCGACGTGATGCCTAATTATTCCTGGAGCGACAAGCCTCCATGACTCGTTCGGATTGAAGTCTGCATTAGGCGTATTTCGCTGGATTAATCCTATACCCTGCAGGAACATCTGCGATGCCATGCTTCGTATCTGATCCTGCAGGTAGTAGTCATTCTCCAAAGTCTTTGCCGCGCGTTTGGAAACAAAGACCTCAACCTGCCTGCCTTCGATTGCGATGACATTGGTATACTGCACCTTCTTGTCCTCGTGCTTCAAGACATTAAGCTCGTGTTTAACAAGCTCAATCTCATTCAGGATTGTCTGCTCGTCAGCAAGACCCACAAAATCCAGAATGGCTTGAACATCTTTCTTGATGTCATTGAAACCACTGCTCTGCCTAGTGCCCTGCAAATACCGGTTCAATGCTCCGAGCTTATCAGTCATCTGGTCTGCGAAATCTACGCATTCCCTGGCAAGAGTTCTCAAATCATCAAGTACATTTCTTCCAATCACCTTCCTCAATTCAGTAATCTTAGTTAGCAGGTGGAAAGAAGCATTCTTCAGGAATCGCAAGTGCTCAAACATCCCATTTATTGACAAGTCCATCTTAGCCTCCAGTTCCTGGATGCACTGGGTCTTGGCATCAACCTCAGAATTGAGCCTGTCAATATTGACGAACAAGTGGCCAAACCTTTTCCTGAGTTCTGCCTGGAACTTCTCATCATTAATTCCACCAGGAGGCACAAACTGCCGGGTTTTCTGGCGGAAAATCTTGCCTGATTTTTTTGACTCTTCAGTCAGCTTGTCCCTGAGTTCTCCGAGCTCAAGCTCCTCCTTAGCGATTTTCTGCTCATAAGCCCGGGCAGTCCTCAAATCGGCAAGCTCCACCTCCTCCCAGGACTTCAGAGTCTTCAATTGCTTTTGTAAGGAACCATATGCTGAAGCAATATATTCGGGCAGTCTAGACATGAAATGGACTTAAGGTTTCAAATATTTAAGACTTTCCACACCATCAAAAAAATGTTGTGCTCAGCACTACTAGTACAATACTAGCAGAATCAATGAAAATTATATGAAAATTATTCTTGCATAGGTATTCTGCCATGAATATTCTATAAAGGACACAATAAAACCTCTAAAATGCAACGCATAAATACTTAAAAACAAGACCTGACACACACCACCATGCCAAAGTTCATAATAGTGACTGGTGGAGTTCTTTCAGGATTAGGCAAGGGAATCGCAGCAGCATCAATAGGCTTTCTTCTCGACAAGAAGCTGAAGATCGTGCCAATAAAGTGCGATGGCTACCTGAACACAGACCCAGGAACAATGAATCCCATAGAGCACGGAGAAGTGTTTGTCCTTGACGACGGCGGTGAAGTGGACATGGACTTCGGCCACTACGAGCGCTTCCTCAGAGTCACGTGCAAATCGGACTGGAACAACACGATGGGAAAAGTGTTCCACCAGATATACGAGAAGGAACGGCTCGGAGACTTCCTCGGGAAGACAGTGCAGTTCATACCTCACGTGACAGACCAGATAAAGCAGAATTTCTTTGACGTGGCGGAAACTGAAAAAGCTGACGTTGTGCTAGTAGAGGTTGGAGGGACTGTAGGTGACATAGAGAATGAACTTTATCTGGAAGCAGTGCGCCAGCTCAAGCACGACATTGGCGTCGAAAACATAATGTACGTGCACCTCACCTATGTTCCAGTACCATACAACGTTCACGAGCAGAAGTCAAAGCCGACACAGCAGAGCGTCAACCTGTTGCGCCAGAGAGGCATAAAGCCTGATGTGATAATAGGACGATGCCAGGAGCAGCTCAACGACAAGATTAAGGAGAAAATCGCACAGTTCTGCGACATAAAAAAAGAGGCAGTCATCTCAGGAAGAGACGTGAGCAATGTGTATAACATTCCTTTAGTATTCTATGAAGAAGGGATAACAAAAATCATCGAAGAAAAACTCGGCATCAAGACAAAGAAAGAGCAGGACCTTGCAGAATGGAAGACACTGGTTGAGAATGGAAGGACAAAAACAATCAAGATCGCGCTTGCAGGAAAATACACCAAGCTCGAAGACAGCTACGCCAGCGTCATCGAAGCGATAAACCACAGCGCCGCAAAAGCCAAAGTCAAGGCTGAAGTCGTCTGGATCGAGACGAGCGAAGACAACAAGGTGGAGGAACTTCTAGAGGGAATCCATGCGGTCATTGTACCTGGCGGGTTCGGAAGCAGAGGCACTGAAGGAAAGATAGATGTCATTAATTACTGTCGAGAAAAAAAAGTTCCCTTCCTTGGACTGTGCTATGGTCTGCAGCTGGCAGTGGTGGAATTCGCGCGGAACACATGCGGACTGCACGATGCAAACACTACCGAAGTTAATCCAGAGACAAAGCATCCTGTTGTTGACATTCTGCCCGAGCAGAAAGACATCATCGCCAAAGGCGGCACGATGAGGCTGGGAGCCTATCCTGCAGACATCAAGCCAGGCACTCTTACACATAAGATGTACGGAAAGGACAGGATTTCTGAAAGGCACAGGCACAGGTACGAAGTCAATCCAGAATACCATGAAATCCTGCTGAAGAAGGGGATGATATTCTCGGGCATGAGCCCCAACAAGAAACTGGTTGAGTTCATCGAACTGCCAGACCATCCTTACTTTATTGCGACGCAGGCACATCCTGAGCTCAAGAGCAACCCAAAAAAACCAGCACCCTTATTCCAAGGACTAATTGATGCTGCAGTTAAGATGAAGTAAGATTCATATCGATATATTTTTCAGATATTAATATAAAAAATAATTGAAAGAATTCATATTGCAATACCACGCTTACATCGGTGATTTCTTGGATGAGTTTGCCGAATATGCTATTTGTCATTGATGTATATGTCTGAAGGTTCGCTAGATGGCATTGCCTGCCTAAAAAGTTGATTTGTATCAGTTCCTATTCTTCTAGTCCTACTTCTTAACGACCTTTCTGTACTCAAGATAACTGTACAAGACCAGGAAGACCACGCCCAGAAGTATAAATGCAATGACTATTGCGAACACATACCCTTTGTTGACCAGCGCCCCGAGCAAGAAAATGATTGCAAAAGCCTTGAAAAGCAGACCTCCAAGATGATGCGTCTTCTTCCACACAGTTTCATTCGCCAGCGTCCACGGGGTCCTTATCCCCATGAAATAATTCTGTTTCATATCCTTCATGATATGACCTAAGTAGAAGAACAAAACAGATATCAGAATCATGATGAGAGGGCCGACAGGAACGTCCAACCCCATATTAGCGACGAGACTCACCGCATAAATACATGCCAGAACAAACACCATGATAAGCTTCAAAGTAAACCACTGCCTGAAATCCTCAAAGCTCTTTTTATGGACAGCTATCTTAGGGATAGCTAGGAAAAGCAGATAGATCCCAAGAATAATTACGGGCATGAGATAGAGTCCGACAAACTTGGAACTATATCCATTAGGATTGCCGCTCGCATCCCAGTGTGTTATCATCCTGCCTTCATCATCAGTAACAATATGGGGTTCGGCAAGATATCCGAGCAAAAATGTCACTGCAATCAACACAATGATTATCCATTCTCTTCCTTTCATAAGCGTCACCTTCCTATCAACTCTTCAGCGAGACATCAGTCCACCGAGCAGCTCTAAAAATGTTATTTTTTTCGCTCCATAAGCAGTGACTTTCACCTCAATATTCTCAAAAACTTAAGGAACTTGACAGCAAAAGAATCTTTCTTCTCAACAGGCGGGAAATCCTCAATAATTTCATCGTCAACAAATTCTTCAGCATTAAGCTCTTCAATAACTTCCTGAGGAATCTCTTCAGTATCTTCTACAATACTTGCTTCCTCGTTGCCTTTAGGACACACAACCTCGTCCACTTGGCCGTCGCAGTCATCATCCAATCCATTGCACTCCTCAAGATACCTATGCACCTGCCCTGTGCACACCCACTCGCCGTCAATGCACCTTTCAATGCCTTTCTGGCATTCGCCGACATCCATTCCGCACTCCCTTTCCTCAATATTGTTGTCAACAATGCCGTCGCAGTCATCATCAATACCATTGCAGAATTCAAGGTCTGGCAGGACCGCCTTTTCGCAGTAGCCCCACTCTCCATTCACGCACTTCCTCTCACCCTTCTCGCACCGGCCCACATCCGTTCCGCAATCAATCTCCAAACCTTCATCTATCCTGCCGTCGCAATTGTCATCAATTCCATTGCAGACCTCATCAATATCCTTCTCGCAAATCCGCAATTCAACAAAACTCTTGGCCCGCTTCTCATAATTGATAATCGGATAAATCCTAACATTGCCCAAGCTTGTCGACCTGTTCCCTCGGTAGATGTCCTTAGTGCCTCCGAACTCAACATAAATACCGTTGGTACCAATGGAATGGATGGTCAGAGTTCCTCCTTCAATCTTTAAACTCTCGCCCTCAACCATGATTGCTTCCCTATACGCCAGCGCAGAATATGCGCAGACAATAATGAACAGCAACATAGCAAGCAATATTTTTTTCATCAAACCACCTGCTACTATTTCTGGAATAATTAATATAAATAGTTATTGAATATAAAATGTGATTATTGTATGCAGAATGCAAAATACCCTGTGCAATGCCACGTTCACATCGATTATTTCTTGGATGAGCATGCCAACTATGCGATTTTTTATATTATGAGTTGATAATAAGGTTCAC
>JAFGHY010000016.1 GCA_016929855.1 Candidatus Woesearchaeota archaeon
CAGGAATATCAAAGGAAAGAATACGTTTAAGCATATATTGTTTTGGAAACCTTTTAGCTATCTCGCTACGTTGGGCTTCTTCCATAACAACTATAGTATCCGCCCAAGAAATTTGTTTTTCAGTGATCGGTTTTGTATTGTAAAGTCCAGCGGATTTAGTCTTAAATCTATCTTTGAAAATTTCCTCAGCAGTTTTGCTTCGGTTCTCGTTTTGATTACAAACAAACAGCACGTTCATATTAATACTATAAACCATAACTATAATTTAAATCTTCCTCTTACACAACCAATAGAAGGAGGTAACGGGCTTCCTCCCACATATAAATCTGTGGGTATCCGCCCTACGATTTTATGACAGCAATAATTCAGATAGCTTATGAAAAACTTTACCCTAATGGGAACTTTGATAGATACATCCCTAAACTCAAGTATTCCGGCAAGTTCTCAAGCTACAACGGCAACATTAAGCTCACTTCCAGGAATCAGCTCACAGTCAGCCTGAGCAGGAACTGGCAAGATGTTGACGATGACATTGTCATCGGAATAATCCAGACCCTGATGTGCAAGCTCTTCAAGACCCACAAGGAAACTATAGAGATGAAACTGTACAACAACTTCATCAAGAATCTGAGCGAGTACAGCAAAATATCTGAATCAGACGATTACTTGGTCGAGGCCTATGAACAACTCAATGATGAGTATTTCAACGGCATGATGAACAGACCAAATCTGCACTGGGGCAAGGACAGCACAACCGTACTCGGCCATTACGAGTATGCCACTGATACAATAACCCTATCGACAATACTCAAAGAAGAGCCTATACTGCTCGAGTATGTGCTTTATCACGAAATGCTCCACAAGAAGCACAAGTTCAAGACCACAGGCACAAGAAGCCTCCACCACTCCAAAGCCTTCAAGGAAGACGAGAGCAAATTCAGGGTGGCAGACATTGAGAAACAGCTTCAAAGGTTTGTGACCAAGAAGAGGATAAAAAAAAGACTCGCCTGGTGGTAGAATCACCCAAATTGAACACCACCAGAGCCTCAAATGCCCATATTCTCAAGCATAACATATTTAAATGACCCAAAACCTCTAAGAAAGCATGGCAATTACACACAAATCAGTCGGAAGCCTCCAGAAGGGGAAC
This sequence comes from Candidatus Woesearchaeota archaeon, assembly GCA_016929855.1. Classification (GTDB taxonomy): domain Archaea; phylum Nanobdellota; class Nanobdellia; order Woesearchaeales; family JAHJEM01; genus JAFGHY01. The sequence goes on from JAFGHY010000016.1 coordinate 1,151, forward strand.
TACTGCATAATCGAAGGTGCAGCATGTTCTGTGACAGACGTCAAGATCAGCCGCCCAGGCAAGCACGGCCACGCAAAAGTCAATCTCACTGCAGTCGGGATACTGGACAACAAGAAGCGCAATGTAATCATGCCCGGACACGACAATATTGAAGTCCCAGTCATCGAGAAGAAAAACGCGCAAGTCCTTAGCGTGAGCGGAGACCACTGCAATGTTATGGACGTTGAAACATACGAGACATTCGACCTAGTAATTCCTGAAGAGCTGAAAGGACAGGTGGAAGAAGGACAGGTGGTTCTGTACTGGATAATCCTGAACGACAAGATCCTGAAACAGATAAAGAATGAATAAACATATAATCAAGCAATCATGATTAAGAACAGAGGTTAGAATGGCAAAGTTTCCAGAAGCAGAAGCAAGGAAGATGAAAAACATCTTTGTCTGCAAGAGATGCAAATCAAAAATCAGGGCTCCAATCCTGAAAGTCCTGGCAGGCAGAGTTAGCTGCAGAAAGTGCGACAGCAAAGCATTAAGAACAAAAAGGAAAAGATAAACAATGTTTTTTCAAGACCATCTCGGCACGATAGTGTTTTACGCGGTCATAATAATACTTCTAATCGCCAACAGGAAGAAATTCGACAGACAGGCCAAGATAATCTTCATGTACCGCACCCAGATCGGCATAAAGTTCATGGAGCGGTTCGTCCGGCCCAAGAGAAAAAGCGTTGATGACTTCGGAAAGTGGCTGTTCAACATAAGTACTGTCGTGGTTCTGCTGACCGGAATCCCTCTTGTCATGCGGTCGATATTCGAAGGAATACTGGGAATGCCCTTGCCGGATGCAATCCAGCTTTCAAGCGCAGCCACCCTTGTATTCATCAAGATATTCTCTGCAGCATTCATAGTATTCCTGATATCAATCATCTTCTTCAAACAAATACGAAGAGCAGGAGCAATTGGAATATATGTTGGCTATTTCGGAATGGCACTGATTGTCGTGACATTAATCAAAGGCTTGATCGATACTTTCCTGATCCCCAATGCCCCGCCTGCACTACAGCCAGTCATCCCTGGAGTGAGCCTTCCAGGCAGCACATTCCACGTCCCGCTCATATCAGGATGGCTAGCCCTGTTCTTTGTCATAGTCGTCCACGAGTTCAGCCACGGAATCGTCAGCAAAGCTCATAATCTCCCTGTAAAGAGCAGCGGAATAGTATTCTTTGGACCCTTAATGGGTGCATTTGTAGAACCAGAAGAACAAAAGCTCGTCAAAGCAAACCCTAAAGTCCAAAACTCGATCTACGCAGCAGGACCATTCTCAAACGTGCTGCTGACAATATTTGTTGCGATATTATTCCTATTTGTGCTACCCCCAATGAACTCACCCATTATGGGCGAACCAACAGGTTGGAAAATTACTGAAGTGGAAGAAGGCAGTCCCGCTTACCTTGCAGGTATTGAAGAAGGAACTATTTTTACAGGATTGAACGGGCGGACAGTGCTTACCTCCAATCAGTTTCTAGTGGAAGTTCAGAATATTACAATTGGTGAAAACATTGTAATGAGTACACCTACCGAAGATTACACTGTTGTTGTAGCCGAACATCCAGATGACCCAGACAAACCATATATTGGAATTAAGTGGGACCCTGGCACCGTTGACCAACGTTCTAAACAAGATACTATAGGAGCCAAAGTATTCGTATGGGTTCTTCAATTGCTAACTCTGATATTCCTGCTTAGTTTGGGAATCGGCCTTGCCAACCTCCTGCCAATAGGGCCTGTTGACGGCGGAAGGATGTTTAACATTGCCACGCAGAAATGGTGGGGCAAGCAGAAAGGCAGGGTAATATTCACGAAAGTCTCAATCATAGTCTTCCTCATAATCATATTCCTGCTCATATGGCCGATCATCAGAGGATTATTCACTTTAGGGGTATAGGATGATAAGCATAATTCTAATGGAACCAGAAGTTCCAGGCAACATCGGAGCCTGCGCTCGCGTCATGAAAAACTTTGACCTGACCAGTCTGGTCTTGGTAAATCCAAAATGCGACTACATGACAAAGGAAAGCCTAGACAGGGCAAGCCATGCGAAAGACGTGCTGGAAAAGGCAAAAATTACCGACAAGAAATACCTAGATAAGTTTGATGTGCTTATCGGCACGACAGCAAAAGTAGGGAATGACTACAATCTGAGAAGGATTCCATTAAAGCCTTGGGAAATTGCTGAACCGATAATAATGGCTTGCAATGACAGGAAGAAAGTAGGAATAATGTTCGGCCGTGAGAGCCATGGTTTGAGCAACGACGAGTTGAGCAAGTGCGAGTTCAATATTACAATACCTGCTTCTGAAAAATATCCTGTACTTAACCTCAGTGTATCAATATCAATAGTATGCTACGAGCTCGCAAAAGCAAGGAAATTGAGCCATATCGAGCATTTTCCTCTAGCAACCGGCAAAGACAAAGAAGTCATACTAAAACTGGTCGATGATATAATAGCACAAAGCGATTACACTACAACAGATAAGGAAGAAACTCAACGCAAACTATGGAAACGACTGGTTGGAAAGAGCTTCCTCACAAAAAGAGAAGCCATGGCATTGATAGGATTTTTGAAGAAAGTGAAGTAGGTGACGTTTCACTTAAAACCATCTTGAATTTTCATATCACATACTTTTTTTGCATGCCTTAAGATTTTTATTCCCTCCTGCAAGGCGTGGAGGGAATAAAAAATTAGTTATCCAGCGAATAAACGAATAGGGACATTCAATAAAAAGTAATTTTAGAACTATTTCGTTTTCTGGCTGTCCAAATATGCCTTAACCTTTCTGTCCATCGTTGGCTTGGCCATTACATCAAGTGTGTAGTAGATTTTTTCTGCGCTGCTTCCCCAGCTGTAGTCACCACTGACCTGCTTGACCTCAGCCACCTTGAACTCCTTCAATGAGACTCCCTTCTTGAGATGATAGTACATCACCCTCAAAGTGACTGCAGGATAGACTTGCTTGTACACTTTGAAGATATCATAACCTGTGCCCCTGCCTAAGAAATAAAGAATCTCAACCATGTTCTGGCGGATTGCACTTCCTATGGGCCGGCCTCTTGGCATAAAAACTGCATATGAGAAGGTTATTTATAAAATTAGCGGAATTGTTTTCTATAGTGCAAAGAAGTAATATTATTTTACAAAAATGAAATAACTTGAGGCAGCAGACGGCCAGAATCAAAGATTCTGTCCTACTCAGCACCCCGAAGGGGGCAAGTCCCTCCTCGCCTGCGCCATTATTTCAGAAGTATTAAAAAACAAATACCAATTATCCCAATCATGTTCCTACTGAACCTTTCCAAATCGAACATTGACTTAAGCTGTGCTGAAGTACAGGCATTCACAAAGAAGGAAAGCGTTTTGTTGGATGACCTCTTGTTAATTGAAGATCAACTGGACTGGAAGAGGTTCGCTTACACAAAAGATGTCCTCAGGATTATTGAGCAGACAACAGAAGAAGAACTGGAAAGCGCTCTCAACAATATTGAGTGGAACAACTACTACGGAAAAAGCTACTGTGTCAGCAAACTTGGCAAGCTGAGTATTGGTGTGGACAAGGCAGGCAGCATTATTTGGAACAGATTAGATAATCCTACAGTGGACTTAGAAAACCCAGACATGGAAGTTGTTCTGGTAAAAAAAGGAAATATCGTTTTCATAACAATAGAGGAACACGAAAACAAAGAATCATATGAAAATCGTAGACAGCATCTTCGCGATGAAGCGTATCCTATAAGCCTGCATCCTCGTCTGGCAAGAGCGATGGTGAATATTTGCGGGGATGTGAATGAAGTAATGGATCCTTTCTGCGGCACCGGCGGAATACTCATCGAAGCAGGGCTTATCGGATTAAGTGTGAAGGGCTGCGATATAAACGAGAAAATGGTTGAAACAACAAGGAGAACAATGAAAAAATATGGAATCGCAGGCAATGTCGAAGTTGAGAATGCGCTAAAAGTTGAACATAAATCTGCCGCAGTTGCCACAGACCTTCCATACGGGAAGAACAGTCCAGTCAAAGACATAGAAAAACTCTATTCTGATTTCTTCGGGCACGCAAAAAGTTTAACAGACAGGATTGTTGTTGGAACGCCAAAGAGCATCGACTGCAAAAAAATGCTGGTGGAGAATGGATGGAAAGTAACTGGAGAATTCGAGGTATACATCCACAAATCAATGTCAAAGAAAATCTACGCTGCACGCTTGGACTCGTAAATCTCGCGCAGGTACTCGTCGTCAATCTTTATCTGATTGATTTCATCAATGATTGCGTTGAGCTGTTCGATGAAAGTATCGATAACACCCCTGTTCAGTTCTGCAATGCTGGGATTCTCCCTGGAAATCTCGTAAAGATTCGAAACATGCTCCTTCATAGTAAAAAGCTGGTGGGTCTTGTCCTTCAAGTAACGGTCGCCAACCTCCTTGTCAATGAAAATGAACTGCTTCTCCTGCAGGTTAGGGTTCCTAATGCTTCCGACGTCCTGGATAAGCTGATCCAGCCTCAACTGCGTGTCAGACAAAAGGCTGGCAATCCTCTCCATATCCAGCTCCTTCGTAGCAGTATCCCTGACATTCAGGGCATTCTGAAGGTCACGCACCATGTCCTCAATCTGTAGGATAAGGTGTGTTATAGCCTCGTCAATCTTCTGGTCATTTATGAC
>JAFGHY010000017.1 GCA_016929855.1 Candidatus Woesearchaeota archaeon
ATATCGCTTTCAGGGTTTATCCCTAAGATCCTCGATTGTGAAACATTATACAATATTTGCCTGCCAAAGGAAGCAGGAAGCCCTTGAAGGGCAAGCACAAGTATTTTATCATTCCCGATGTTATTTATATAATTGAATTCAGGTAGTCCGTCATTCAAAGGAACCATTATGGATTCGACAATAGGTTTTGGAATGCCACTATCATCGGCGTGTACAGCACTTTCTGGAATGCTCCCTTCATAATTCATTGAGGCGATAACCAGATACCGTCCTGTAGTGTCATTCTCTAACCAGCAGAAACCAACAGGTCCATGCCTGTGCAAGACAGTCACGGGCAAGGTCAGGTCATGAGACAAAGTATTTGCTGGGACTCTCACAATTCCCTTATCAATATACTCTTGGATATCATCTAGGCTACTCAATGGAGGACCGGGGTTCTTTCCAATAATCTCTCTAACCTTGGACTTCAGTGCCAGTACTCTGTGTCTCATAAAAAACAGCATCTCAGCCAATAATTTAAAGGTTTCTATTGTACATTTACTCTAAGGTAGATACAAGCGATATACTTTAAAATATAAATCAAGTCCCCGAAGAAATGGACGACCAGCCGAAACTAGAAACAAGGATTGACCGCATAGCCATCGTCGCATGGTACGGGACTAGCTTACAAGAAGCAGCAGCCATCCTCAGGGCAAGAGAATTTCCGCCCCAAACACCATTTAGGGTCTCAAGATACAGGCTACTGCGCGAGATACAGTCAGAACCCGGATTCGACTGCAGACTGTCTTCTGAATATGACACAAGCGTTGAAGGAGCTTACAAGGGTGCACTGAATGATGCGAGGGCTAGAGCATTCTATCACGCGCTCCAGACACACCCGGGAATCAAAAAGATACTTGAAGACTATGAGGCAGACCCGCTAAGCTTGTGTCCTGCAGGATTCCTTGATATGACTGCAATCAATGAGATAACTGAGATGGCAAGGAGGGAGGGCATTGAGCTGGGAGAAGTGGATGATACTATAGAAAGGGCTCGCCCGCAGAGAGGGGTCGTCTTAGGGATTGAAAGAAAATTTTTCACTGGAAAGACAGACTGGGATTTTGACATAGACCTGCCTTATATAATCTATCCGCCTTATGCGAACAGTGGTGCGAGAGGATTGCCTGCCAGCTACATCGGAGGAATCCACATAAGAAGGTCTGCCGAGAGGCAGGCGATGAATGAGCTTCTCGACTGAAAAAATCCTGCTAGCCTGCAAGCCCGTTAAACAAAACTACAATAATCACTAGAATCAGCAAGAGCACAATAATCGCGCCTACAAAACCTGCCTTTTTGTTGAAAAGCATGTGCTTGGTAAGGTAGTTAGTGTTTTTATTTTTTTCTATGTTTCCAGGTCAATCCTCAATTCTGTCAGGCTAAGGACAAAGATTCCTATCTTCTTGAAATGGTGTATGATTTCTTTTTCGTGGTTTGTGAACCTGGCGTAATGCATGTTCAGAAAATGGTCTCCTTTCTGGTCGCTCTCGTAGATTTCGGCAGCCTTCTTGTGAGAGAAGATGTAGAAAAGTTCATAGAACCTCCGCAACTGGTTCTTCTGGATTTCGAACTCCTTGACCATGTAATTGTTGGGCTTGACCTTATATTCCAGGAAATGCAGGGCAAGTTTCTTGTACTCGTCGCCCACCATTTCAAGCAGAAAGATTATGTTGTGCATGACAGGAGTCTTACGGCAGTTCTTGTAGCCTATTTTGTTGAGTACGCGAAGGCAGAAGTCCTCGAACCGGTCAAGGTTGGTGTCAATCAGGTGGATCTGTTTCAACGGCTCCCTGTTCTCGTGAGCGTAGCCATCAAAGCATTCATCAGCCATGTTAAGGATAAGAAGGAACATCCTTCTTAGGGCATTATCAAACTCCTTGTAAGTGGTCTCTCCCATCTCTTTAATGACACAGTAGCTCTCCTTCTGGTCGATAATCTCAACTCCTATCAGACGGTTCACGAGCGCCTGAATAGCTTCAATAGGGCTCAGATCGACTATGCCTTTGCTGAACAAGGGCTGGAGATTGTTGTAGCCGAAACCTGTGTACATCCCCTTTTTTGGAGACTTGTCAAACTGAACGGTAATTTCATCATAGCCAGACCGATAAGCGCTTATCAAGGACCTCCATAAGTAAGTCAGGCTGCTTCCCCTGAGGTCAAGGGTGGTGCTGCTGAGGCTCTTTGATTTGCTGGTGTTGATTATCAGGGCGTTCTCCTGCTCCATAAGCTCTATCTCATCACCTGCATTCAATGAGTATTTCTTGGCCCATTTGCTAGGAATTGTCAGAGTAAGAGTGTTATGACCTTGTTTTATGATTTTTCGTTTCATATTTATAAAGAGAATAATTGTAATGTATATAAAAGTTTCTTTTTCAATATTTATTGTTATTTAATATATTGATTTGTGTGAATGTATAGTGGTAAGTGTGAAATATTGTGAATATGCCATCACAATACTGTCATTACAGGTCAGGATTCCTAGTGGATAAAAACAAATGATTCAACAGCATAGCTTATTCCAAGATAGCAAATAAGGGGTGGTATAATGGAATCCCATGAATCCGCATCAAACATAGAACTCTTAGAAGTTACAGTAGCGGGGCTTATCTGCCAAATAGAAAGGCAGTATGACTTTGCAAGTGCAAGAAAGGCCTTGACAGAGATTGGAGAAAAGGCCCTGCACATCCTGATGCCATACATGATGAACAAAGACAACATGCTAATGCCCCGTGAAGACATAGCAAAGGCAATAGGCAACATAGGAGGCGACAAAGTGCTCAAGGAACTCAAAAGGTACCTTGACGAAGCATCCCCTAAAGATAAGGCCATGGCCTTGTATGCCCTAGGAGAGACGCATAATCCAAATGCAGTCTTTGTAATTGCCGATTTTCTGGCAGAAAACACAGGCTATGACCTTTATGCACTTCAGGCCTTGAGAAAGATAGAGACTCCTGAGGCGCGGATGGTGATAGAAAACTTTGGCCTGCAATCCTGAACTGAAAATAGTGCATGAAGTGATAGAATGGAAGACACTCCAATAGATTTGGAACAAAGGATTGTATTAGCAAAAGAATGTTGCCAGAGTGAAGTAGTTGTGGTTGACGGACAACTTTACTATGTTTGTGCACAATGTATTGAATATAAGGCAAAGGATGACTCACTAGTTCCTATTGATGATGCTTTCATAAGTCCATACAAACAAGCATTTTGCGACAGGCAATGCTATGTAGACTATTGTGCAGATTAAAAGCTCTAAGTTTTTGCATGTTTTTTGCAACCATTTTGTGACAACGTATAACATCTATGCCAAAAAGTTTATAATCTAGATTCTAGATTCTTGTCGTGCAAATGGAATTGCTTGAAGAAATAACTGAAGCAGAGGAAATGCAATATAGAAAAATTCAACTTGCTCGAGAAGCTAGGAGATGGGCTGAAACTGAACTGGGTGTATTTCCTAACCTGAGTTTTGAAAGAGTGGCTACTTACCCGGCAGTTTATGCTGTTTTTGCTGCTCTACCTGATGGACTAGAAAGCGCATATAAACATGGATTAGATTTTGTTGATTTTAACACGTATTCTGATGCAAGAAGATTTAGGTCAGAATGGGACGCTGAGGGATATCATACAAATGTTGTTGGCTTTGAGGCTATTAATACTTTTTCAATGCCTATAACTCCTGCTCTGTTAAGACAATCATTTCTAAGAATACTTGAAGTAGTACTGCATGAACAATTTCATATACACGTTGATAATAAGGGATGGAGGTTTCCCTTGCATGTAGAAG
>JAFGHY010000018.1 GCA_016929855.1 Candidatus Woesearchaeota archaeon
CCATGCGGCTTAAAAATCTTTTGCTGTGAATCCATCATAAATTTTATAAACCTGCAAAGCAAGACAGTACAGGGATGGAAACAGAATTTTTTGTAGAGGAATTTGAACTAGGGAACTGTCAGGAATTTGTGATAGTCGGAGACGTGGGAGGAACCCACACGACAATGGCAGTCTGCGCTCTGAAACCCAAACCAATCATGCTCTTCAAATGCAAGTTCAGGAGCAGAGAGCTTGCGAGGTTCACTGACGCAGTGAATGAAACTCTCGCGTTCGCGCACCATAAGTACAACATTACCATTAGCAGATCATGCTTTGACTTTGCAGGACCTCTTTATGACGACAACACACGAGTCCAGATGACAAACCTTAACTGGGAAGTCACGAAAAACCAGATATTCGGCGGCACAACATTGTCAGAGACATGCATGCTGAATGACATTGAAGCCATGGGATACGGCACGCTCCTGCTTCCCCAAGACAAGATTATCCAGCTCCCGCTGAGCGTGGACGGACAGGAACACTATGCACAGCCGGCACCTCGCGGGAACAAAGGCATACTTGCTGCAGGCACAGGCCTAGGTGCAGGATTCCTCACATTCAACAAAGAATTACAGAAGTACCATTCAGTGCAATCTGAAGGGGGTCATTCGACGCTCATAGCAAGGGATAGTGAGGAACTGGAATTCATCAGATTCATCCTTGAAACCCAAAGGACCAGAGGATTCACGATACCTGACTGGGAAAGCGCACTGTCAGGCTACGGCCTTGAGAATCACTATCTATTCCTGCTAGCAAAAGCAGGCATTCAACTACCTCAGGAAATGAACGAAACACAAAACATGGCGAAGGTAATATCAAAGCACGCTAACGCAGGCACCTGCCAATACTGTGAAGCCGCGTTAAACAGGTTCATGTACTATTACGGACTCAAGACTGCAGAATGCGCCTTCAACTTCAACACCCGAGGTGGAATGTACGTCGGTGGAGGAGTCGCGACAAAGAACATGAATTTCTTAAGGAACGGGAATCTCATGCAGGCATACTTTTCTTCCGTAACTCCAGACACTACTTTGTTCTGGTTCCTCAAAAACACGCCAGTTTATGTGATAAACACGTATGATTCTAACCTGTACGGCTGCCTTTATGTACTCGACCAAATGTCTGACAGCCTATCATATAAAAGATAAAAGAATAATATAAAAGATAAAAGAACATAAGAGAATTATTAAAATGAAACAAATCCATGCTCCGCTTACTAGAAACCACCTGATTGAACAGCACCTAGAAATACTAAAGAACCTCCAGTACGAATCAGGACTGTTCGCTGCCTCGCGCAAAGAATCCAGCACAGGCTATAACGCCTCATGGCTTCGGGACAACTTCTACGAGTGCCTAGCATTTGAGGTGATTAACGATTGGCAGACCGTCAAGAAAACATATGATGCAATACTAAAGATCTTCCTAAAGCACGAGTACAAGATAAACTACGCAATAGCAAAAAAACCAGAGAACAAGCAAGAATACATCCACGCCCGCTTCAATCCAGAAACTTTCGATGAGTTCTGGGAAGAATGGGGCAACAAGCAGAACGACTCGATAGGTGCAATACTTTGGGCTATCGGCCGGCTGGAAAGAAGACACGTTCAGATACTCAACACAAAAAGCAAAGTCAGGATTGTGCAGAAACTCGTGCAGTATCTTGACAGCATCGAATACTGGAGCGACCTGGACAGCGGAATGTGGGAAGAGGAGGAAGAAATTCATTCAAGTAGTATTGGGGCGTGCGTGGCAGGCTTGCGCGAAGTGAATGGCATCAAAGGCATAAAGGTCAGGGACGAGATGATAGAGAACGGACTCGTAACCCTGCAAAGGCTTCTGCCAAGAGAAAGCAAGAAAAAATTCGCAGACCTCGCCCAGCTGAGCCTGATCTGGCCGTACAACATAGTCAGCGAAGAGCAGACAGAGGTGATACTCAAGAATGTTAGGTATCACCTGGAAAAAAGACGCGGCCTCATAAGGTACAAGAACGACTATTACTATAACAAGAATCCTGACGGCAAAAGCGAAGAGGCAGAATGGACTTTCGGCTTCTCATGGCTTGCAATAATATATGAACGCCTGGGCGATTACGAACTCGCGAGTCATTACGTTGACAAAGCCAAATTGACAATCACGCCTGAAGGCGAGATTCCTGAACTCTACTATTCCAACACAGACAATCCCAACCCAAACACTCCCCTGGGATGGAGCGAGAGCCTCTTCATTGTAGCATTGCACGAACTTAACCAGAAGCACATGCAGGACAAATCATATCCTAATGCAGAAAGCAAAGTGTGAAATATTTTTGGAGATTGTTCCTGATTAATTTTTTCTTGTAATCCTAAAAATCTCTTGGCAAAAATTGAAATGCCAGGCAAAGCCTGGGATAGGCCAGAACACCAGCTATGCTGGTGTTCTGGAGAACTCCCGTGACCAAAGGTCACGGGCATTTCTTGAACAGTGCTCAGCATAACTCAAGATTGGCAAGAACAAGTTTCAATCCTTGACTATAAAATCCTTCAAAACGTTTAAAAACCATCAGCTTCTCCTATGAGCCATAACCGCAACCTATGGTGGCTGTATTGTAATCTGGTAGCATTGGAGACTGTGGATCTCCCGGTCCGGGTTCAAATCCCGGCAGCCGCCCTTATTTTAACCCATATTTCTCGTAAGAATATATAAACTCAACTTGGCGGTGTCGGGATTCAACCGCACGAAGTAAGATTGTATTCACCGGCAGCCACCCATGCAATTACTGTCAATTGTAGCTTCTTTTCCACAACATTTAAAAGTAACACTGTTCTTTGTAAGATAAAAGTCGTTGAGGTGATAATAAATGGCAGAAAAGAAAAGTGTAATAGACTTGATTGCACTGATCCTACTGATAATAGGAGGCATTAACTGGGGATTAGTCGCATTTGGATTCAACCTTGTTGAGACAATCTTCGGATTTGCAGGTTGGTTGCTAAAAGTCATATACATTCTGGTAGGACTTTCAGGACTGTACACAATCTACTATTTAACAAAAAAATAAATTTTTTTCTTTTTTACTCTTTTTTTATCAGGTCCAAAAAAAATGATGCAGGTCTATATTCTCTATAATACCTGTAATATTCAGGTTTCATTCTGATTTTTTCTGTCAACCTTTCCTTTATCACCAAGAAATCAGCAGGTTTAGGAACCCAATCATTGCACAAGTTCACGTTAAAGTCTGACAGCAAGACTGTTTTATTAGTTGCAAACCCACGTCGGCGCATTTCCTTTTTCAAAAGTTCGTGACGGGTCTTTATGTACTTCAATTTGTTCTTGAAGAACTTGATGTGCCCTGGTCCAAGAGTATACTCTTCTGGAATACCCTCAATGCTTGGATAACGCTTGACATAGCCTAGCAACATCAGCATCTCGTTGTACTCTGCGACTAAATGCTGATCTGCCAAAGCCTTAGGGCGGATAAGATTGATGCGCACCATCAAATCCAAAAATAGAGTATCAAATAAATTACTTTTGGTGTGAATCAGCAACCAATGCATCGTATTTCAGCACGACAAAGTCACACATCCTGCCATTCCTCTAAAGTGTTTGAGAGGAAAGTCTCTCGTTTAATGTCGTTGATGATCTGGAATTCCTTCTTGTTTGCAATGCTGAACCTGCTGGTTAGGTCCTTCAAGAAATCAGCATACTCTCTAAGGGTGCGATGGACTGTCTCAATGATGTAGTCGTACCCTCCATTCACTTCGAAGACGGAATTCACGTTCTTGTGGTTCATTATGTAATTCAGGAACTCCCGCACCCTCGTGTCTGCCAGTTTTATCGCTATCTGGTGCCACTGGCCAAAACCCAATATCTGATAGTCTATCAGCGAGGTATGCTTCTTGATGAACAGATGCTCGTACTCCCGTATCCTTAACCTGACCGCATCCTCAGGAATTCCTGTCTGCAGGGATATTGACATAGTATCGTGCCTTGCGTTTGACCGCAGATGCTTCAATATCCTAAGAGTGTTCAAAGGCCATTTCATGCGTTCCAACCCCAAACCAGTGCTCTGCTCCCTGAAAAACACACTTCACCCCCCAATACAGCAAAAAAAAATGGCCGGGCCAATCAGCTTTCCGGCCGTATGAAACAAGAGATGATTCACAAGTATATATACTAAACCCATATGTTTATATACAAATATGTATTTACCATACTTATGGAAACGAGGAAACTGGTCAAGAGCGGAAAAACAAGCTTTACAGTAGCAGTGCCAATAAACTGGGTCAGAAGGAACAAACTGCAGGCAGGCAGTGAAATACAGCTTACCCAGACAGGCGAAGGAGACATTGTTATAAGCACGAGCAGCAGCAACCAGCCAAAAAAGCAGGAGACAACATCCACACTAAACATTGACGGCATGAACCTCGACGAAGTCATCACGAGGATGCAGATGGCATACCTACGCCAATACAACACAATAATAATCAAGAGCAAAGAAATAGCAGAGAACAGCAAACACATAATTTCAATAGTGCAAAACTACATCGGCCTTGAGATAATGGAGCAGGGCAAAGACTATATTCGGGTGAAGAACTTTTATAATCTGGATAACGACACAGCCCCCCGAAGCATACTCAAGAAGATGAACGTCATCAACTCAGCATCAATAAACCATCTGAGCACATTCTTCGACAAAGGATTCACTAAAGAGGACTTCATCGAACTCCTTAAGTTCGACAGGCAGAACAAGAAGCTGTCACACCTTGTAGACAAGAGCACACTCGTGCTTTACGAGAACCCCATGCTCATGAAACGAATCCAGACAAACCACCTCGACCTTCTTAGGGATTCAAGATACGTAAGGACTCAATTGAGGATCAACAGCCAGTTCATGGGACTGGGCAAGACGCTGGTATCGCTAAACAACAAAGACCCTGAAATAAACAGGCTTGAAGACCAGTTCAAACTCATGCAGAAGAATTTCGGGCACGTCGTCAAATGCATAACCAACAAGGACATGACCCGTACAATCTACTTCCTGAAATTCGCCCGAAAGTTCAAGCACCAGCTAGACCAGACCATCGACGAGATGCAGAACCCACAAGTAGTCCAGGCAGCAACGGCCCTTAGGACAGTTCATTCCTACCTCAGGGATATGGCGTTCACAATGCTGGTATGACCTTCATAGCTCTAACATAATTGGGGCAATCATTCTTTTTCCAGAGATCTCTTATACTCAATCCAGTTCATATGCCTCAAAGAAAGCTTGTCTGCCGCCCTGAAAGCAATGCCATACAATGTCTTAGGTTCAGTATGCGTCCGATGATTCAGAATGCAGTCAGCAATCTCATCCTTCAACAATGCATATTCAGGGTGACATGCGAGAAACTCATCCAAGTACTTAAGCCCGAGCTCATGATGCTTATCCTTGTCAGTCTTCCTGCCTAAATCATGCAACCAACCTGCGATGATAAAAACATCCATTTTCAAATCAGTACGCTGTGACAATGCCAGACAAACATCAATAACACACTCGCAATGCACTTTAATTCTCTCATCACCCCATTGCTCGATAAAATAATCCCTCGCCAAGCAATTAAGTCCCTCGTTTGCTGTATTCTTCATTCTCGACAATTCTCCTCACAATCCCAAAACTTGTTCTCATGATACGACTCCTGAAAGATATTAATAAGATATCTTAAATTTTGCCTAAAATCATCCTCCAAAACCTTTATAAACCACCCGCATTTCCAACCTCTTATTACATTCACAATCCGCCCGAGTGGATAGCGTATAGGGCGCTTACAGCTTTTCTATACGCATAATTTAGGCATTGTGGCAGATACTACAAGAATACAACAAAAGGTTAATAAAATGGCAGAATACAGACACATCGTAAGGGTGGCAAGCACAGATTTGGTAGGAGAGAAACCAATATTCCAGGCGCTCAGGAAGATAAAGGGCGTCAGCTTCAGCCTCTCCAAAGCAATTCTGATACAAAGCGGAATCGACCCGACAAAAAGGGCAGGAGACCTTGAGCAGAAAGAGGTCGAGATTCTTGATAAAATAATCGCAGACCCGCTAGGCAATGACATTCCAGTCTGGATGTTCAACCGCCAGAAAGACCCTGAGACAGGCGAAGACCATCACATAGTGGGAGCGGACAGGAAATTCACTATCGAAAATGACATCAAGGCAATGAAGAAAGCAAAGACATACAAGGGAATGAGGCACCAATGGGGCCTGCCTGTGAGAGGCCAGCGCACAAAATCCAACTTCAGAAGGAACAAAGGTAAAGGGCTTGGCGTGAAAAAGAAATCCGGAAAGTCAGGTAGAGTATAATAATCAACCAATAATTAGAATAAAAAAAATCATGTGAACGGTTCAAATGGGAGACACAAAAAAACAAAGGAAAAAGTACACGAGACCAAACCATCCCTGGATAAAAGGCAGGATTGAGGACGAAAAAGTGCTGCAGAAAGAGTACGGAATCCCCAACAAAAAAGAGATTTACAAGATGAGCACAATTCTCAAGAACATTAAAGACCAGGTCAAGAAGATATCTGCCAGCAGGGGCGACCAGATAGAGAAAGAGAAAAAGCAGCTGACAGAAAGACTCTACAGCCTCGGCCTTACAGATGATAAATCACTATCAAACGCTCTTGTCATGAACGTCCGTAACATAATGGACCGGAGGCTCCAGACAATCGTATACAAGAAACACCTTGCAAGAAGCGTCATACAGGCAAGACAGTTCATAACACACGGCCACATACTTGTAGGAGACCACAAGATAACAAGTCCGAGCTACCTCGTTAAACGACAAGACATGGACAGGATAAGCTTCATCACATCAAGCTCATTGTTTTCCCAAGACAATCCTGAAAGGATGAGCGAGGAAGAGATACTCAAGAAAGAAACCCACAAGAAGCAGAAGGAAATCGAAGCCAGAAAAGAAGCAGAAGCCCTGAAAAAGCAGGCTGAAGAAGAGGCTGCAATGCTCAAGGCAGAAGAGATTGAGCAGGCTGAGAAAGAGGAGATAGCATGAAACCGCAGACAGGAATAAGATGGGGGCTCGCGCACATATACGCTTCTTACAACAATACCATTCTTCACGTCACTGACATCACTGGAACAGAGACGATAACACTAGTAAGCGGAGGCCAGATGGTCAAGTCAGACCGTATGGAATCAAGCCCTACAGCAGCGATGAGCGCGGCAAAGAAAGTCGCAGAAATCCTGCATGAACGGGGCATAAAAGGCGTCCACGTGAGAATAAAAGCGCCAGGAGGCCACAACGGCCCAATGAATCCAGGACCCGGAGCCCAGGCAGCAGTGCGCGCACTGTCCAGAATGGGCATAAGGATAGGCCTGATTGAAGACGTAACACCTATAGCCCACGGCGGGTGCAGGAAAAAAGGCGGTAAAAGAGGTAGGAGAGTATGAAAGTCGAGACCCTTAAGAAAAGCAAAACCATGCTCAGCCTGCAAGTGCAGGGTGTCAGCATATCATACATCAACGCTATACGACGCTACATCATGGCCGAAGTACCAACAATGGCAATCGAGATAGTCGAGTTCAGGCTCAACAACTCACCAATGTACGACGAGATGCTGGCTCACAGGCTAGGACTCATACCTCTCAAGACAGACCTAAAGTCATACAAGATACCCACAAAAGAGATGAGCTATGAAAACATGTCTGCAGAATACTCACTCAAACTAACACTTAAGGAGCAAGGCCCGAAAATCGTAAGGGCCAGCGACATAAAGAGCAAAGACCCTAAAGTCGTTCCTGTGTTCCCGAACACACCAATCGTCAAGCTATTGGACGGACAGGAGCTTGAGTTCGAGGCCACAGCAGTGCTGGGAGTGGGAAAAGACCACGTGAAATGGAGCCCTGGCACAGTATGGTACCAGAACGTACCAAAACTGAAGATAAACAACAACAGCGCGAAATTCGACGAGTTCAAGGACAAGTACCCCAGCAAAGCATTGCTCAAGGGAAAGCTCGACGCCGACAGGATAATCAAGAACGACCTGATAGACGCGTGCGACGGAGTCTGCGACGAGATACTAAGTGTCGAATACGAGCCTGACAAATTCATAGTTCATATAGAACCGTGGGGACAGCTCGACCCAAAAGAGATGCTCACCACAGCACTCGAGACTTTCAACGCCCAGTTGAAAGAACTCCAAGACCTCATGAAAGCATGAAGCTGAAAGCATTGTGCTTTCGCAAATATGCGGGGGTGCCGGAGTGGTCAAACAAAGTCTATGACTTCCAAAATCAAAGATTTTGGGCCAAACGGGCTAGGTTGAGGGCCTAGTGGCTTAGTGCCTGCGCGAGTTCGAACCTCGTCCCCCGCATTAACACCAAAATGAAACGAATCAAAAACCCAAGACAGCAGATGCTCATCAACGAGCTGAAAAAGCTAAGCATAGAGAAGCAAGTGCCTCTATGGAAGAGAGTAGCTGTAGACCTGGAAAAACCAACCCGACAGCAAAGGGAAATAAACGTGTACAAGATAGACAAGTACGCGAAAGAGAACGAGACAGTCATAGTTCCAGGCAAAGTCCTGGGGACTGGCGTACTCACCAAGAAAGTGAATGTTGCTGCATTCAATTTCTCAGAAGAGGCCTACAAGAAGATAAGCTCAGTCGGTACCGCAATAACGATAAATGAGCTGATGAAGAAGAACCCTCAGGGAAGCAAGATAAGAATACTAGGATAAAAATTGTGTTAACAAGCAAGAATAATATAAGAGATGGTATACAAGATGATAATCATAGACGCGCAAGACAAGATTGTCGGAAGAATCGCCACCATAGCAGCCAAGAAAGCACTGCTCGGCGAGAAGATAGAAATAATAAACTGCGAGAACGCAGTCATCTCAGGAAAGAAAAAGTACCTTATAAGCGAGTACAAGCGCCAGAGAGAGATGGGAATCCCATCAAAAGGACCTTTCATACCACGGCTGCCTGACCGATACGTCAGGAGAATCGTGCGCGGAATGCTCCCGACAGACACCCCGCGTGGCAGAGAAGCATACAAGAGAGTGATGTGCCACACAGGCAAGCCGTCCAAGCTCGAAGGAGAAGTCTTTGACATCAAAGGCGCAGACTACCACAAGCTACCCACTGAGAACTTCATAAAGATAGGAGAGCTCCTAACAACAATGGGCGGTAACATGCGCGCCAGAAGAACCAACTGATAATCATGGTGAAACAAATGGTTGAAAAAGTAATCCACGCATCAGGAAAAAGAAAAAGGGCCATCGCAAGAGCTACATTGAAGAAAGGCACAGGCCTTGTCACTGTAAACAGCAAACCCTTGGAATACTACAATCCAAACCACGCAAAATTAAGGATAGAAGAGCCGCTAATACTGGCAGGAGAGATTGCAAGCCAGGTTGACATCTCAGTCAATGTTTACGGAGGCGGAGTGGTATCACAATCAGACGCGAGCAGGCTCGCAATAGGAAGAGCACTCGCAAAGCATAGCAGCAAGCTCAAGCAGGTCTTCCTTAACTACGACAGGCTTCTGCTGGTCGCTGACGTCAGGAGAAAAGAGACCTGCAAGCCAAATGACTCAAAACCACGTGCTAAGAGACAAAAGAGCTATAGATAGTTAGTAATTAAATTCATAACATTAGAAAATGACATGGCCAGAAGCGCCGGGGGAAGCCCCCTCCGGGGTGGCGCTTAGGACACGACAATCAACGTTAGGAGTGGTCGTCTGTGCCATGACAGTCATTTTCACTCCATTAAAAAGAACTTGAGAGGCCGATAAAAATGATGATTCCAATAAGATGCTTTTCGTGCGGCAAGCCAATAGCACACCTTTACGACGAGTACAACGAGAAAGTCAAGAAAGGCGAAGAGCCAAAGAAAGCTCTCGACGACCTCGGACTCACAAGATTCTGCTGTCGAGCACAATTCGTAGGACACGTTGATTTGATAGATGATGCGGCAAAGTTCAAGAAGTTCTAAATACAATGCTGAATAAATTTTGTCAAACATTATTTCCAATATGATCAGTAGAGTTGAATAAAATAACCTTATTATTGCCTTTCTTATTTACTTCATATATGCTCATAGCCGTACTCCCCAACTTGTCATAAGAGAATAACTTCTCAAGAGGCTGATTGATTAAAATAATATGCAAAGCAGATCCAATAGATCCGTGACACACTAGCAAAATAGTATCTTTTGCATGTTTCGCCAGAATTTTTGCCAGAAATAATCTCGCCCTTTCAAATAATTGTCTACGGGTTTCACCAAATTTTGGTTCAGGCCAGTTTTTTGGATAAGTGCCGTAAGGATAATCAGATACTTTTCTTCCTTGGAATTCCCCCAAGTTTCGCTCCCTTAACTCTTTAACAAACTTAACAGGCACATTTGGATGAAATCTGATGATTTCCTTCGTAGTGTCTGCAGCTCTTGCCAGGTCACTTGAATAAATACAGTCAATTTTCTCATCTTTTAGTCTTATTGCAAGCAGTTTAGCATTACGTATTCCTCTTGGGGTAAGCTTTCCAGGAAGATGCCCTTGCATAATTCCTTCACGATTCTCAATAGTTTCTCCATGACGTACTAAAATAAGTTTCATTAAATGCAAGAATAAAGCTAGCATATAAAAATCTGATTAAAAATCTAATGAAACCTGACAATCTTTGCTTTCTGGTCTGAGATTCTGACTGTAAAAGTGTCTGCTCTGTTTAAAATGAATGATTTTCTAATATTATCTACTGTTAGAATTGCAGGACCTCTGGTCAGTACAACTTTAATAATGTCAGATTTCCTGAACTGGAAAGGCTGGTGCGGTTCGACAGTATTGTTAAATGCAATTGCAGCTCCGGATTTGATTGTTTTCCTTGTTATTGAATTGTAATAAGCAGTGCTACCAAATACTGTGGCAAAAACGAGTCCGTCCCCTATGAACTCTTGATTGTAGATCTTTCTGCCGTTTCTGTAAAGGTCGAATCTTATAGCCTGTTGCTGGTTTTTATTGCGAAGGATTATGTCATTTGAAGCCAAAAGCTTCTTATGCAAATAACTTAATTCAAGCTTTCTAAAAGAAGTGTACTTGAATTTTCTGAACTGCATCTTAACAGCCAAGTCATGAATGTCTTCAACATTGCACTTCAAACAAAGTCTGCTGTCCCTAACCAATACCTTTGGGATGCCCTGAAATTTCTGCTCGGCAATCAAGAAAGTACCATCACCACCCCATGAAACCACAACATCAGGATTGTCTGAAACATAATGGCAACCAAATTCCTTCAGCTTGTCCTTCAAAGGAACTGCATCATAAGTGTTCTTGGCAACAACCGCAATTTTCATGTAAAGGTTGAAATGGCATTGGTATTAAAATGTTTTTATGTTAACAAAATTTATATATATTAAGAATAATAAAGCAAGATATGAACTACAAACAAGTAACTTTCATGCTCGCAGTTATTGCACTAATTCCAATTATTTGTGCATGTCAAAACAACATGGATGGTGGAGGAGCAATTCATAAAGTAAACTATGAAGTACCTGAAGGATTTCTTTATGCTCCAGAAGAGGGGCAAACAATAGACTATCAATACCAACAAGGAGCTGGCGCAATTCCAGAAGAATACCTATTGGGATATGACGAGCTCAACAATGAAATAATTTACTTTGAAGATGGTAACTATTACTGCAAGTCCAACAGTGAGCAAGCACAAATAGTACAATATTTCTCGCACAATCAAGGCAAGATGGTTTCCGGAGGATGGTATTCCAGATATGCACAGGTCTGTGACAACACATACTATATCTTTGACTTAGGCCAGAGTTGGGGTACCAAGATATATGGCCCATTCCAGCTCGACTCCGAATTGGTATAGACTGACATTTTCTGAACCAAAACCTTATAAAATAAAGTAGTTTTGACGGTATAGTACATAATAGATAGAAATGTACATAATAGATAGAAATATGACAATATGGGTCTAACAATGATATTAGGCAGAATTATTGGAAAGAGCACGACCACAAGCTTCAGCTTCGAGGCTACAGGAAAAGCCAAGAAGTTCGAATTCGTGCAGGTGATGCATCCCAGCTATGGATATGTACTCGCGCAGATACTTGAGCTAGTCCAGGATGTCCAGCGCATCAGGGCCATATGTGAGATAATCGGGTACAAGGATGAGAACGGAACAATCAAACCCATTAGGGAACCGCTCGTGCCTGGCAGTGAGGTGTTGGTGGCAGAAGACGAATTCATCAAGGAAGTCATCAGCATCAACAGCGACGATACCGCATACATTGGCAAGCTGGATGGGAGGGACATCCAGGTCAAACTGGACCTGAACACCCTGCTCACAAAGCATGTGGCAGTCCTGGCCAAGAGCGGTGCCGGAAAAAGCTATGCAGTCGGCGTCCTGCTCGAAGAAATTCTTGACAAGAAAGTCCCGCTGATCATCATCGACCCTCACGGCGAATACAGCAGTCTTGGACAGAAGACCAACGAGGGCAAGACGCGACTCGCGAAGTTCGGCATCAAACCCACAGCTTACAGGGTGCAGAGCTTCGGCAGCATAAAAAACAACAAAGACCCTCTACTGAGACCATTGCTCCTACCGGATACGCTCACTCAGGAAGAATTGATGCACTTGTTTCCCGGAAAGCTGAGCGCAAATCAGCAAGCATTGCTATATGGAGTTATAAAAAGTCTTGATCGTATAACGTTCCCGAACCTGCTGTTTGGGCTTGACCAGGAAGAATCAGGACTCAAGTATGCCCTAATGGGAGTCATAGAAAACCTGAACAGCATGGAAATATTCAGCAGCGAACCGACAGCGTATAACAAACTAGTGCAGGGCGGACTCTGCTCAATAATTAATCTTAAAGGAATCACACCAGAAGTCCAGGAAATAATAGCATACAAGCTGGCCAAGGACCTGTTCGAACTGCGCAAGTTGAATAAGGTTCCGCCGTTCTTCCTTGTCGTCGAGGAAAGCCACAACTTCGCACCGGAACGAAGCTTTGGTGAAACAAAATGCTCAAAAATCTTGAGGACAATCGCAAGCGAAGGAAGGAAGTTCGGATTAGGATTGTGTGTAGTCACACAAAGACCTGCACGCTTGGATAAGAGCGTCCTCAGCCAATGCACCACACAGATAATACTAAAGACGACAAACCCGCACGACCTGAAAGCTATCAGCACGAGCATTGAAGGCCTGAGCAGTGTAGCTGAGAAAGAGATACAGAACCTGCCGATAGGCACTGCCCTAATCTGCGGAGTCGTGGACAGGCCTCTCTTCACCAACGTGAGGCCGAGGCGCACACTGCATGGCGGACACGCAGTAGATATTCTCGGCGAGACCAACGGACAAAAGTATAACGATGAAAGCTTCTTAGACAAAATAGGCGCGCATGAAGAAAATCTGGCACTAGTATTGCCAAACATTACACCAAAAGACCTGCAAATAATACATGGAAGCAAAGACCAGCCTGCAAAAATCGATACTGTGCTGGTTCCTGCATACCAGTTCCAGTGCAAAGAAGGCGAGAAGAGCTACAGCCTGCTGGTTGAAATGCTGGAAGGCAAGGTAGTCATGGACGTGACGAGCTACGCCACTAAGATCATACCTAACCTTTCAAAGCTGGGAAGCAGGCAATTGAACATACTGCAATCAGCATTCGCGCTCCAGGAATTCGACCGCTCCCAGCTCATATCAAAAGCAGGCGGCAGCCTTGATGTCGACGAGGACCTGATGATACTCGTACAAATGGGAATGCTGCAAAACCTCTCTGCAGGAGAGCACAACAAGTGCCAGGAAAAATTCGTGATCAACGATGAATTCATATTCTCAAGACTAAGCGACTTCCAGAATCACTCCAAGATACAATACTCAAAAATAAAATTCACAAGAAAAGACGACGAGAAAATTAACATAGACCAGCTCAGGAAGCTGATTGACACATACGCCGCTGTTAGCGACCAGACAAAATGCTTCATCGTCAAGTATGAAGTAAACCAATAATAAAAGTTAAAAACACCACAAAGTTCGCATTCATAGAAGTTATTCGAAACCAAAAAAATGGGGTTGATAAAATGAAAACAGGAATTTTTGTATTGTTAGCTGCTTTCCTGCTGATGACCGCGTGCTCAAAAGAAGACACGATGGAAAAACAGCTGGAAAACAGCATTGAAGACCAGACAGGAAACGATGTTGATGTCGAAATAAACACTGGCGACGACAACGTGGACATGACAATGGAAGCTGACGACGGAACCACTATTGAAATGCATGGGGAAAACACCGATGACTGGTGCGCTGCAGGCAGCACATGGAACATGGCCAATCAGGATGCAGAAAGCCAAATGATGATTGTCGGGATAGTTGAAGGCGGAGAATATGACGGCTACTGCCACGTCACATACGATGTGCAGTCAGAAGACACTAACGCAGACATCGACTATTACTTCGACGAAGAAGGAAGCGGCTACCAGGTCATGGTGGTGAACGGCCAGACCTTCAAGACCGAATGGACAGCAGAAAACTGAATTTCAATTTTTTTGTTTTTTTCTTAGAATGTCATTGTTGAATCAAATCAGGCATGTATGTTGTCTGCTCCTCGCTGAGGACAGTGATGTAATCAAACTTCTCAATGATTTTTGGAAACTTCACCTCTAAATCCGCGATTATGTCCAGCATATTGTTAAGCGATTTGACATGGAACTCTATCTCCAGAGTTTCACCGCCTATTGTCTTGTCAACCTGATAAATATTGGGGTGCATGTGACAGTATGTGAGTATTGAAGATATTTGGCTGTAGCTGGCTAGGCGGATTTCAGCCTTATAGAATTCATATCCTAGCTTATGAACATCAATCATGGCCCTATATCCTTGTATAATCCCTTTTTTCTCTAATTGCTTGATCCTGTAACTGACTGATTCAGGTGACATCTTAACTGTCCTGGAAAGCTCAAGCAAAGATATTCTGGCGTTCTTTGAGAGGTTGACAAGAATGAGTTTGTCCTTGTTGTCAAACTGTGCTTTTCCCTGCCCGCCTAATATTCTGATAGGAGACTCATCATCCTTTTGCACCATATATGATTTGGAATAATGATATATAGGCGAGTATATGCAGATGGCATAGTCTCCAATAACTTCAAGATACCTCTGCAAAATTGCTTCCCAGACATTGTAGAAATCATAGATATCCTTGACAGCAACACCGAGTGCCACATCCCATTTCCCTGCGATAGCAACAACAGCCCATATGCTTCGATGCTCTTCCATATAATTAAATATGTCTCTTTTCTTTTCAGGAACCAAATTTCTGAACTTGAGGTAGAGCCTGAATGAAGTGAATCCCAGCCGTGAAATGTCAATCATGGGAAAATAGCCCTTGATTATTGCCTCCTTCTCGAGCCTTTCAACCCTGTACTTAAC
>JAFGHY010000002.1 GCA_016929855.1 Candidatus Woesearchaeota archaeon
AAGCCTATCCTAAAGCAGGCAGGGTCAGGAAGCGCATAAAGTCAATGATACTCCTTGCTCCGGTAACGTATTCAAAAAACCCAGGATTTGTGGGCGACGAAGACATCGAAGAAGTCAAGAAGCGCGGGGAGATCGAAGTGACTAACCATAGAGGTTTTACTGCAAAGATTTCAAAGAAATTCCTCGACGAAAGGACTCACATAGACACAAAAGAAATTATGAAACCTATTGACATCAATGTCCAAATAATGCAGGGCAAGAGAGACAAATCAATCGACCCGAGGAAGACTGAAGAAGCATATAAGATGCTGCCAAAAGGAAGCGAGCTCGTAATGTTCCCGCAGGCCAACCACAACTTCCAAGGGCACAAGGAAAAGATAATGAACAAGATCTTTGAATGGTTTGAAAAGGCGGGGTTCTAAGGAGTAACAATAAATGACTGATAAAATTATTATTACGGACGAAGATGACAATCAAATAGGCTGCAGAACAAGAAAAGATGTTGATAAAGAAGGATTAAGATACAGAGTATCCTCACTTTGGATTACTAACAGCAAAGGAGAGTTTCTTCTAGCAAAAAGAGCCTTGACAAAAAAGCATGATCCTGGAGTTTGGACTACAGCTGTTGCAGGAACAGTAGAAGAAGGAGAATCTTACGAGCAGAATGTTGTCAAGGAAGCAGAGGAGGAACTCGGAATAACTAAAACAGATTTTAAGAAAGAGATAAAATTAGAATCAGTAGGAAAACACAAATTCTTTGTTCAATGGTTCACTGCACAGATCGATAAGCCGGCAAGTGAATTTAAGATTCAGGAAGATGAAGTGGCAGAAGTTAAATGGTTTACAAAAGAAGAGTTCTTGCAGCGTTGCAGAAAAGAACCAACCAAATTCGGAATGAACACAAGAAAATATTTTGAACTTTGTTATGCAAGTGAATCTGCAGAACTTAAATAATGTCCTTCAGATTATTGTATATCTGTATGCCGTACTTCTTCACCCAGTTCTCTAATTCCACAGTGAACAAGTGGTGCTTGTCGCGAGTCAGGATAGCAGAATGGGTCTTGATGGCGGTCGCCAGGAGTACGCCGTCGCTCCAGTCCTTAATGTGGCGGGCCATATAAGGGTCTATGCTGTTCATGTACTGCTTCTCGAGCATCTTATAGCCTGGCTTCACAGGCACAGACAAATAGTAAAGCTGAGGTTTGCTCTGAAGGAAATGGCGCACCCTCTCGACAAGATGGTCGTTCAGCTTGTGATGCACGAAAAGGAACTCCTCGACATTGAAGCTTGTCAGGGCCAGGTGATTCTTCTTGATAGCCTGGAGAAACTGCTTCTCATGGTGCTTCTCAAAAGTATATATGAAAAAACTCGTGTCCACCAGGACAAGATTAGTGGATGTCAGCATAAGTTTCGGCAGCTGGTCGAACAGTTGTTTCATACATGTTAGCTGTGCGCAAATCATTAATAAATTTGCCTATTTTGGAGTAAACTTTAAATCTTATGAGAGCATAGCTCCTCTGAGGTGCTAAAAATGGAAAAAGAAATCGGTAAAGTGACCCACTGGTTCAGTAAAATAGGTGTTGCCGTGATTGAGATCACAGACGGAACACTGAAAGTCGGAGACACAATACACTTGAAAGGCCACACCTCTGACTTCACACAGAAAATTGACTCGATGCAGGTCGACCACGCTCCAGTTCAGGAAGCCAAAACAGGGCAGAGCATAGGAATGAAGGTCAAAGAGCACGTCAGGCAGCATGACGTTGTGTTCCTAGTCACAGAATAGATTAATTTTGTTCAGAATTTTTTTTTTCTTATCATTTCTTTGGATTTAATTTTATCTACGCCCGAATCTTTCAATGTATTAAGTGGCATTAAATCTAGAATTACCATTAGTCGTCGTCAACAGTGAACAACCTGCTGTCCTTGACAATAAAAACTTCCATTCTGGCTCCGCAGTCCAACCAGCCATGCGCATAGTTCAAAGCGGCAAAAGCATTCACGAAATCTCCCTTGTCACGAAAATGCTGGGCGTCGCTCACGTAGCGCTCCACCATGTCAAATATTTCCACTGCTTTCGCATTATCGTTCAAAGGCGCTTTCTTGGTTGCATCTAGGGCTTCCTTTGTGATCGCAAAGTACTTATCCAACTTTTCCGGAGTGATCTTGTCGTCCATGCTTCATTGAACTTGCTTGGGGTTTATTAAATTTGCTAACTTTTTTATAGTATATGAACTTGACATACCTAATGACACGTGTCTTCATTTTTCATGGTAGCAACTCACGACCAAGCGCTCACTGGTTTCCCTGGCTAGCCAAAAAACTGAAAGATGAAGTAGAAGAGGTCATTTGCATACAGATGCCGGGATTGGAGGAACAGCTGCTCGACAACTGGCTGAAAACACTAGAACCATACAAGGCAAAACTGAATGGAGCAATACTGGTTGGCCATAGTCTAGGAGCACCATTCATATTGAACGTCCTGAACGAGTGGGATGTCAAAGTCAACGCAACGTTTCTGGTTGCTGGTTTCACAGGACCTTTTGAGAAGGAAGGAGAAGACAACCTGAGTGACTTCTCAGACAGGAAATTTAACTGGAAGATAATAAAGTCAAGATGCAAGAAATTCTATGTCATACACTCAGAGTCAGACCAGGTGGTGCCCATAGGCAAGAGCCTGGATATCGCCCTGAATCTTGGAGTAGACATGATACAGGTTCCTGACGCAGGGCACTTCAGGGCAATTGACGGATGGACAGAATTCCCAGGACTCTTGATGGACATTGAGAGAGAGCTCGCCAGGAATTGAATCTTGCCAGAAAGTGAACAATAGTAAATGAAAATTGTAAATAAAAATTGACAGTAATTCTACAACTAAATAATATGTGAAACCACAAGAACTTCTTTCCACAACCTTTAAATATGCCCGTGCCATTGACCTTTGAATGAATCTCAAGAAATGCGAAAACTGCTCCAACGACGTGCCACACGGTGGGCAGTGCAGTGAATGCGGATACGTGCATGGCCTTAACAGACCACCGACCGACGAAGAATACAAGTACGCGCGCGAAATCAACGAAAAGAACAACTACCCGCAATACAAGAATATTGACATGCTCCTTCTGGACTAGACTGTCCAATAGAATGTCCAAGAGTATCCTGTTAGAATCCGATTTCGAACTCAAAGTCCTTAATCTTGAACGCAAAGCGATGCTCTAACTTAGGAAGAGTCTTTCCTACGGCAATCTCATCAGCACCTACCTTTGCCTTGATCTCATCAACTTTCAGCATAGGATAAGGTGTGCTCACGTACAGCTTAATCCGGTCTTCCTTCTCCAAGCCGGCCTCCTTGCGCAACGCCTGGGCACGCCGGGTCACTTCCCGAGTGAAACCTTCAGCCTCAAGCTCCTCAGTGCTGTTAAGGTCGAGGAACACCAGGCCTTTCTCGAACTCAGTCAACATCATGCCCTCATGCACGTGCTTTGTGATGCTGAGGTGCGCACGTAAGATATTGAACTTTCCAAAAGTCCACTCCGACACCCCTTTCTTCAATCCGGCTTCGATCTTAGCCTTGTTTGCATTAATTACTCCAATGGCATCAGCAGTTTCCTGGCCGAATTCTTTGCCAAGCCCGCGATAGTCAGGTTTGATCTCAATGCTGTAATCATGCCTTCCAATCTCAAGTTCCTTCACGTTAGTCTGCTCCAGTATAAGATGCTTCAATTTCTTAACACTGTCCTTCATGTCCTTGTCATCAATCTCAACAATCAGTTTTGGCAAAGGCCACCTTACCCCCACTCCTGACTTGTCACGCGCGTTGAACACAGCAGTGATGAAATCCCTTATGTCATTCATGTCAGCCTCAAGAGTCTCGTCCCTCTTGCCTGCTTTTGGCCAGCTCTCGAAGTGAACGTCCCTGCCTGTAATCTTATGATAGTGATAGTCAGCCAGATAAGGCGTGAATGGAGCCAGCAGACGCATTAGCTTCTCGAAAACCTCAAACAAAACTCTGCCGACAAACTCGTCATCCCTGTCCCGCACGAGCTTGATATACCATCTTGAGAGGTCATTCATGACAAAGTCACCAAACGCGAAAACGCACTCGTTATACGCGTGACTTTCAAGGTTCTTCGATACGGTCTCTATCGTGCTGTTCAATCTGGAAAGGATCCACCTGTCCTCGACAGCGACTTTCTCGTTGCCTTCAAGGGTTTTTTTGACAAGTTTCCTTGATGAGAATGCATAACTGTTAAACAATATTGTCAGGAATGGCGTTATGTTTTCCTGGAAGACACTGTCCCCGAAACGAACAGGATTTCCGAGAGGGAAAGAGCACATTGCCAGTCTTGTGGCGTCGATACCATACTTCCCAAACACGTCATCAGGGGATATAATGTTGCCCTTGCTCTTGGACATTTTCTCGCCACTGTCGTCAACCAAAAGGCCGGCCACAGTGCATGACTTGTAGGCAGGCTTGTTGAACAGGATAGTGCTAATCACGTGTAAGGTGTAAAACCAGCCTCTAGTCTGGTCGATCGCCTCGACAATCCAATCATACGGAAACCTCTTTTCGAAAAGCGCCTTGTTCTCAAATGGATAATGGAACTGCGCGAAAGGAGCGCTGCCACTGTCAAACCAGGTATCGATAACTTCAGGAGTCCTTGACATCGTGCCACCGCACTTCTGGCACTTCCACTTCAAAGCATCGACTGTGGTTAAGTGCAGGTCGTCAATGCCAGATTTACCGCTCTTCTCCTCCAATTCCTTTATGCTTCCGATGCTCTCCATATTCTGGCAGTCAGGGTTGTCGCAAACCCAGATGTTCAGCGGTGTGCCCCAGAATTTGTTCCTTGACAGCGCCCAATCTTTGGCGCCTTCCAGCCAGTTCCCGAACCGGCCATTCTTGATGTGGTCCGGATACCATCTTATCTGATTATTGAGCTTCAGGAGGTCAGGAACTATCTGGCTGACCTTGATGAACCAGCTGTCCATAGCATAATACAGCAACGGGCTCTTGCAACGCCAGCAGAACGGATAGCTGTGAGTGTAGTCAAAGGTCACGAAAAGCTTCCCTTCTTTTTCAAGCTTCTCGATGATAAGCGGGTCTGCATCCTTGACGAATATTCCCTTGAAGTCACGGACAACCTCGCTGAAACTCCCGTCCTTCTCGACAGGATGGATGAAAGTCACGTCATGCTTCTTGTTCTCCTCATAGTCTATCTCACCATAGGCTGATGCCTGGTGAACGATGCCTGTGCCCTCCTCTGTTGTGACGTAGTCTGCCGCCATGATAAAATATGCCTTTTCAAGGTCAGGAAAGTAATCAAACAATGGCACGTAATGCTTGCCGACCAGGGCCTTGCCTTTGACAGTCTTGATTATCTCGGGATTGTCAAAATGCCTTTTGACCCTGTCCTTGGCAACAATGAAAGTCTCTTCAGGGAATGACTTGTCCTTGACATAGCAGTAATCAAGGTTTGCGTTGACAGCCAGGCTCACGTTTCCTGGAAGAGTCCAGGGTGTTGTCGTCCAGGCCAGAATCTTTGCTTCTTCATCCTTCAGCTGGAACTTGATAGTAATGGTTTTTTCCTTCACGTCCTCATAACCTAACGCGACCTCGTGACTGCTCAATGGAGTCTCGCATCTCGGACAGTACGGCACAACCTTGTGGCCCTTGTACAACAGGCCCTTCTTGTATATTTCTTTCAATGCCCACCATTCGCTCTCCATGTAAGGCGTCTTCAGCGTAACGTATGCGCTGTCCAGGTCAAGCCAGAAACCCAACTTTTCTGTATTCCTGTTCCAGTCTTCAATGAAAGTCCACACGTCCTTCTTGCACTCTTCGATAAACTTCGGGATGCCGTATTCGATGACATCCTTCTTGTGCTTAAGACCTAGTTTCTTTTCCACCTGCACTTCAACAGGCAGGCCGTGAGTATCCCATCCTCCCTGTCTCGGCACCGAGAAGCCTTTCATATGCTTATACCTCATGAAAACGTCCTTGAAAACACGGACTTCAACATGATGGATTGCCGGCGGGGCATTGGCTGTCGGCGGACCCTCAAGCCAGGAGAACAATGGTTTCTTTGAATCAAACTGAGTAGTCTGGAAAATCTTGTCCTTACTGGAGTTCCACCTGGCGGTCACAGATTCTTCAATTTCCTTGAACTTCGGGTTTGATGCCATCAATACCACATTAATATCATAATATTTTCATCACATTATTAGATGATTGATAATAATATGTTAATGGTTTTTGTCATGCTTTTTTAATTTTGCTTTTGTTGATGGTCCTGACAGCATAAATATTCTTCTGCGCCCTTAAGCAAAACAGGCGTAAAGATTATTCATCACAATGGATATTTACCGTTTTCACTCGATAATGAAATCGGAAAGTATATAAATGACATGAGTTCAACTATCATTGAATTCGACACGTGGTGTGTGAGTTTATTGTAAGGTACAAATTCAAAGTAGTAAGGTATAATTTTAAAGGTGGGAGTACGTTGAAGGATGACTTGCATAAAGGGTTAGAACCTCTGCAAAAAAAATCAATTTCTGGTACAAGCATATTAAATCTATCAACCGACTTCAACTCGACCGCCTCTGCAAATAGAGGTGGGAACGCATGCTGAAAGTCCTCATGCTCGGCTGGGAATTCCCTCCGATGTACAGCGGAGGACTCGGCACAGCATGTTTCGGCCTGACCAAAGCATTGGCCAAAGAAGGAGTCGAAGTCACTTTCATCATGCCCAAAGGGCCGGACCACAATCACGATCATCTTAAACTTCTCGTTGCAGATAACTTATTTGTCGGCAAAATCAATTTGAAAGGAGTCGACAGTCTTAT
>JAFGHY010000019.1 GCA_016929855.1 Candidatus Woesearchaeota archaeon
TAATGTTTGTAATTGCTTGGGATTGGTCAGCAACGCAATCATTTGATTGCGAAGGTTGTTGTGTGGAAGATAAAACGTTCCAGTATAAAACAACTCTGACGAACACTGGAAGCAGCAATTTCTACATAGACCAAATACGGCTCCAAAAGAGTGGTGGTTCAATAATAGCGACGGAGAACACAGGATATAACATTGCTCCTGCCGGTTCAAGAAGTTTTACGCTAACTGGGAACATACCTGTGCCCAGTACTGGTAGCACATTACAATACTATGTGTGTTTTCATCTATCTGAACAAACAACACACTGGTTCTGGGGAACTACAACCACAACTGACTGGTCATGTTCAGCGATGCAAGCGAAACAAGTTACACCTAAACAAAATTTTCAGTGTTTTACCGATTCTAATTGCGGAAACGACGAATACTGCTATATCTCTGGTTCATGTACCTCACAGTGTGTTTCAGTTTCTGGCGGTGGCTGTGGTCATATAGTTAATCACGAATGGGTAAGCTATGAATGCTGTTCTGACTCAAATTGCCCTGCCAGTCAAGTTTGCTCTAACCATTATTGTGTTGCAGTATCCTGTACTTGCGGCTACATCTCAAATCACCAATGCGTGAAATATGCTTGTTGTTCTAATGATGACTGTGGCTATGGCGAATACTGTTCCGATCATATTTGCTACGAATACGAATGCATGGAAAACAGAGATTGTAACTCTAATGAATACTGTTCAAATTATCAATGTAATATCTTACAATGCAAATACTGTGAACACGTAGTGGATCATTTGTGTGTTAAATATAATTGCTGCCAAGATTCTGAATGTGGCCATGATGAACGCTGCACTGAGCATAACTGTGAGAAACTACGTTGCGAATATGGCCAATATCCTTCAGAACACACATGTAAAAAACATGAGTGTATGGTAAACAACGATTGCGAAGACAAAAAGGCATGTACCAACAACAAGTGCCAGCCAGTTACTTGTCCGAGCTACCAACTAATAGAGCATCATACTTGTATTAACATAGAGAACATTCAATATTTTCTAGGTTATGTCAAAAATAATCGCTACATATACTATTTCTCATCTGAAGGAGTCAGCGATTATTGGCAGTATTTTGTCATTGGTGGAAGCTTTTTGATTGCGGGAATAGTATTCGCAATCTGGTATTTGCAGAAGATATACAGTATACACCAACGACCAGTTATTCAGGAAAAAACCCGAAAAGATCTAAAGAAGAAGAAATTTTGCACTAAATGTGGCTCAAAACTTAAAGAAAACGCAAAATTTTGCACTAAATGTGGTCACTATTTATGATTACCAATCAAAAAATGAAAAAAGAAGAGTATGGTGTTATAATAATTCCCGGCCAGGGGGCATCAAATGGAATACTGCCCACTGACAGTAAGAAGGATAGTGTTGATATACGGATGAGGTTAAAGTATGCAATTCGTATTTTTAAAAGGCAACAAAATAAACCGATACTGATTCTCAGCGGATATGGTATGGGTGACCGAAAAAGACCTGACAATGAAATCGAAGCAAATGCCATGTATAATTACATTAAGCCACTGATAAATCCTTACTTTCTCGTCAAGGAGAATCAAAGTAAAGATAGTTATGAGAATGCTAAATTCTCTTACAAGAAAATAGAAAAGGATGTTAAGAATATTTTGATACTCCTCCCAGCAAAGTCTTTTAACCGAACAGAACAGTTATTTCGTTCGCTGAACACTATCCACAAGCTAACTTTCATTAACGTTAGCAAGTATTCCGAATCAGAGAACGAAGAGAATTTTTGTCGAGTACAGACTCTCGTGTTAAAAATTCCTTTTTGTGGAAAACAAATTCTTGGTTTCATTTATAGTATAAAAAGAGATAAATAGCGCAACCAAGTCATCGGGAGGCACGTTACCCTCCTTCTTGCCATACCCTGTAGTTTTCGCCTACGGGTACTTATGCAAAGTATTTTACCGCAGCGCCTATAGCTTTTCCTGCGTCTGAGTTGGCTGCGGAAGTGGTTGCTTTGAACATTCCAAGTATGATTAGGAAGAGCGAGAGCAGGTTGATGAGCAGGAAAGCCGAGATCATTAGTACAATCTTGAAGTTGTCAAAGACAGGCAGATCGAGTAGTGCTGATGCTGCGAACAGCACGAGCGCGTTGAAGAACGGCACGAAGATTATCACGAGCAGTATGTTCAGCAAGGCTTTGCCGTATTCTTGCAATGGAGGTATGAAGTAGAAGAACAGTGCGAAAGGGAAGAACAACACGCCAACAGCCACGAGCAGGTAGCGCAAAGCAAGAAATATCACAGTTATGACAAGTACGAGGCCGTAGAACATGCCGAGTAGCAGCTCAAGGCCAATGTTTGTTATGCTGTCTGCTGTCAGAAGGAAGAAGTGCGGGTCTATGATGTCCATCACGCCAGCAGCCAGCAGCGCGCCCACTTCTATTATCAGCTCGTAGATTAAGAAGCTGGCCTGGACAAACAATATCATCAAAACCGTATTCTTGAGCCATTCTTTCGCGTTCTCCCGTTTAACGGCGTCGTAGCCAGAAATCATGAAGTTGAACCCCGCGAAAAGAAGGAAAAGACCGTAGAACATCGAGAGGATATAGATAATTATCACCCACAAACCCTCAAAGATATGGATGTTGACTGGCTGCGTCATCAAGGCATTTATACCATCAAGCAAAGGCTGGAACGGAGCATTGACTATCGTGAGTATATACTCGAATAACTTCTCAGGTATGCACGTCGCGAGGTTGGATAGTCCGCACTCAGTCACAGCAGGCCACCCCACGTTTTCCTTACAATGCCTACAAGAATGTAGTTCAGGCTGCCGAACATGGTTACGCTGAGAAGAACGTTCCACGGCTGCTTATCCTTCACCTGAATTACCTTGCTTATCTCCTTGCCTTTCTGGAAGATGCTTATCCTGTTATGAGGATACTCAGCTTTCAGGTTGATTGAACCGCTTGCAGTGTAGTTCCTGCCAGCGTAAGTGATGTTGAACTCCTTGTCAGGCATTATGGTAACACGTATTGTCTCGTTGTCATCGTAGCTTGTCTTGTCTGTTTCTATCACTGCGTCAGGCTCTGGCGCAGTCAGATTACAAGGCAAGTTTTTCGTAGAGAAATGGTCTTGAAGCGTTATAGTGCAGTTGCTCGTGTTCTTCAGCGTCAAGGTGTATGTTTCATTGCCTATGAAATTCAGGTTTCTTGCAGACTTCCTGTTGAGCTTCTCCGCCTTGACAGTCAGGATGTTGTGCGGCGGAATGCTCCTGTTCAAAGTATAGACATAATTGTACTCGGTGAAGTTAGACTCTGCAAAATCAAGATGCAATGACGAGAAATTGCTCGCTTTCAGCTTTCCCTTGCTCGTGTTCTCATACTGATCGAGCAGGATGAAGCTCGCAGTCATATTCTGCTTGTAGTGCTTTGTCTCTATCTTGTCGGTCACTGTCACGTTGTCTACTTTGTTCTGCGTGTAGCTGAACTTGCACGTGTAGCAGTATTTGGTGCACTTTCCCTTCTTGTTCTTTGCGCAGCAGTATTTATTCCACTTCCAATGGTCAATGTCAGTCCTGAGAAGGATATCATACCTTCCTGAAAACTCAGCATCACAGCTTGCTGTGTAATTCACGAAGTTGTCGCTGCCAAGATAAGCATGGTTGTTGAAGGCGTCAAACACCGCAGTATGCGCTACAAGATGATAATACGTCGCACAGTCACCATCCTTGGTCCGCGGATAGCCAGGACTCCTGTAATCAGGAGGAATTTCTATCCTATGATTGTAGGCAGACAACAATTCGCCAGTGTCATTGATGTAAAGAGTGTCGTTTTCGAGGAAAGAGGGCATTACCGACAGCAGCTTAAGCCAAGAATCCTTGATGAAACCGCTGCTGTACTTGGTAATGCCCTCAGGGGGGAGGAAAGTATCAACCTTAGTATTCCAGTCATAAACAAACTCGTGGTTAGGACTGTTACGCCTATCCTGAATAAGCTCAGTCACCAACCACTCCTTCTCATCGCTCGCAGCATCACTCGATATGACCTGCTCGCACAAATCAGCGTGCATCGTCTTAGAGCAGTCAATAGCTGAAGCTACTGGAACAAGCAACAAGAAGAGAAAAAGAAGATTTTTCATCATCCCACCAGCAGCTCGACAATCAGCGGCGCAGCCCAGATCACCAAGAGTCCTATGATAACATACATGATGATGTTCTTGGATGTGTCTTTCTGTCTTGGGTCATTTCCTGAAGTCATGTAGCTGATACCGCCATACAGCAGGAACAATAGCGCTACTGCTGAAGCGATGTACTTGATGAAGTTGTAAATCTTCATCACCGGTGTCAGGATGGCATCGAACTTGGCCTTGTCCTCAGGGCTCACTGTCGTGTTCAGGCTCGCGACATCAGCAAGCACCAACGGCAACAGCAACAGCCCAAGGAAGGCAAAAAGCAATATTGTCTTGTTCATCATTCATACCTCCACATGGTTAGTCAAGGTCATACTCGACCCTGCCGAAATCAGGCTTGAAAACATTATCAAAAGAGTCTGCCGCAGCGAACCCTTCCCTACGCTCCTCCTCAGCTTCCTCTTCCATCTCCTCAAAATCATCCTCTTCCCTGTCCAGGAAACGCTCCTTGACAAACAACCCTGTAAGAACAATCCCCAAACCAATCAACAGCACAATGGAAAGCTGGAAGAGAGTCCCGCTACCAGTGTGCCAAGTCACAATGACGAGAGGGCCGTAGACTGCCCAAAACGCCAGGTAGAGCAAGACGTTATTTCGTGTGTTTCTTGTCAGCATCTTTCTGCACCTCGTATTGTTCAAGGATTTTATCGACGCCTTCTTCTGTCTTGTATTTCCACGAATAGAAGTCAAAGCAATCGCTGCAAAGCTTGTCTTCGTCGTTCCTTAGTCTCTTACCGCATATCTTGCACTTCACAATAACCCACCTCCGAGTTGTTTATGAAGTGCGCGCGCACTTACAGAAAGAATACTAGAAAACTGAGTTTAAATAATTTGTACGGCATTTGTATGACAACTAAACCATGCG
Organism: Candidatus Woesearchaeota archaeon; assembly: GCA_016929855.1. Lineage (GTDB taxonomy): Archaea > Nanobdellota > Nanobdellia > Woesearchaeales > JAHJEM01 > JAFGHY01. The sequence continues at coordinate 5,076 of JAFGHY010000019.1, forward strand.
TTCAACGATGATCTGCCCTCTCATCATCTTCATTTTCTCAAGCTCTATCCTGTTTCTTTCAACCTCTAAGCGCAATCGCTCCAAGCTCTCGTTGTTCTGCATTGGCTGCTCTACTTGCCGCATTCCTTGTTGATGGTTCGGCCTGAATTCCATCAGTGGAGCGCTGAAAGCATCCTCGACCGCCAGCTTTTGCTGTGTTGTATTGATTTTAGCGTAAATCTGCGTGGTCGTGACCTGATTATGCCCAAGAAGGTTAGAGATGGTGTAAATGTCAACACCTTTGCTCAAAAGATAAGTAGCGTAAGAATGCCTAAGCGTATGGAAATAATACTTGTGCCTGGCCTTCTGTATGCCCTTGTGAGGGCCCGTCTTTTCAATGTAAGGCAGTGTAGGAATAAGAAGATTAGACCTCCTTAAAGAGTCCCTGAACTGCTCGTAGAGGCTTTTACCACGAATATGTGCGTCAGGAGTAGTCATGGAAGGCAAAAACCATTTGCTGTCAGCACCGATGATTTCTAGCCACTTAGTGATGGGTCCGATGGCCTTCCTAGGTATAGGCACGTACCTATCCTTACCATAGCCCGCAACAGACCGGTTAGGGTTCTTTGAGTCAACAACTTTCAGCCGCCTGTTCATAAGATCGACATCCTCAACCTTCAGCCTGCAAATCTCATTAAGACGCAAGCCACAGAAGAATGTCACAAATGCAGCTATGGAAAGTTTCGGCTGATTAATAGCCTCAAAAATCTTGTTCAACTGCTCAACATTCAAAGCGCTTGGCAGACGATTATTATTGCTCATCTTCAACCACCTCGCATCATAACGAACTCATGATTGTCCTTATCTCTTCCATCATAAGCAGCCCAACATTGCTTTCCTTCACCCGCTTCCTATTGGCACTTATCTCCAATGCCTTCTTCTGACTAATCTGACCCTTGGCCAGCTTCTCCTTTATGTCAGCAGGAACCCTTGTAGCAAGAAACCACCTATAGACTACGCTAGGATTGAGTTCCAGTTTAAGAAGCAAAGCATAAAGAATCTTTTCTGTCTCAGTCAATTCCCTTATTCTCTGGATATTCTCAGGGATTCCCCTTCGCCCATAATGAAGCTTCCCATCATGAAAATTGCGACAATGAGACAACATATGTATCAACCTGTCGCCATCTAATTCTGGAATAATCGCTCTGATGTGCTGTTTGACTTCATTCACCTTGTCAAAAATGCTCCGCTTTTTCCCATTTTCCCTTATTTGGTGGTTTATCATGGCTCTAGACCCGTACACCATATAGCTCTCCCTCCTTTTATTTTTTGTACGGCATTTGTACGGCAAACCTCTAAGAAGAAGATTTCAGCGGAACACTACCATCAATCCTGCCTGTTATTATCCCGGCGGACACGCCAATCGCTATCGCTATGATTATCGACGTGAACATCTTCTTAGCAGTTGCATTACAAACGCATTTTGTTCCA
>JAFGHY010000020.1 GCA_016929855.1 Candidatus Woesearchaeota archaeon
GTGTAAAAGCGAGGAGCGCTAATACTCCAACCTTTAGGTTGGGGATAGCTCCGAGCAGAGGACTTTGTTATTTTAGTTAATGTTCATAGAAAAAAAATTCAAACATCACTTCCTGTTCAATACTTGGTTCATGACATGCAATAATTCGTCAGGTTCGAAGGGCTTCATGATATAGTCGTCTGCTCCGTAGTCCATGCCCTTGTCCTCGTCAAGCTGCTGATTCTTGGACGTTACCATGACGATTTTGGTGTGCCTGACAGAAGGGTCGTTCCTGATGTGTTTGCACACTTCGAATCCGTCCATCTTGGGCATCATAATGTCAAGGACCACTGCATGCGGTTTCAGCTTCTTGACCTTGTTCAGGCCTTCCTCTCCGTCGGCTGCTATGTGCACGTCGTAGAGGTCTTCCAGCATCATCTTCTCTGCAAGTGCTATTGGCTCTTCGTCTTCTACTATCAATACTGTCGGTTTCATCATATCCCCTCCTGTATGGCGAAAATATAGATGGATTTAAAAACTTTACCTACCAATTTTTGTTGTATGGGAAAGAGGCATCATGACAGGCAGAGCAGGGGCATACTCCTGCCGATACTGCTTTCTGTGCTGGTATTGCTTTCAATAGTGAGGTTTGTAGGTTTCACGTCATTTATTTATGAAATAGAGCACGCCCGCCTCGAAGGAGATCCTGAAATCGTCTTGAACGAGAATGCTAGCATCATTGCTGGGCAGGTATTGGATTATCTTAAGAGTGATGATGAGGTGCTGGATCCTGAGGTGTTCGGCGAGAAGGAACTGGCTCACATGCATGATGTCAAGAATCTCTTCAACTTGCTTCAGACAGCAATAATTGTATTGGCTGTTCTTTGCGGCTTGATGATATTCGTGGCCACAGGCAAGCATAATTTCCACTTCCGGCGCATACTTCACAGGACCGGAATTTTCATGATTCTTTTCGCCCTTGCGTTCATTCTCTTGAGCATAAACTTCAGCTGGTTCTTCACCAAATTCCACCTGCTGTCGTTTAACAATGATTTCTGGCTCCTTCCGGCAGACTCCGCCCTGATAACCACGTTTCCCCAATTGTTCTTCCAGCACATGTTCACGTACATACTGCTCGTCTACATGGTCATAGGTATGATGTTCTTCATCTTCAGGTCAGTGTCAAGGCCGCAGAGCAACTACCCTCACAAAGTGTTTTTTAGGAAATAAGTGGTTTGGGAGGTTTTTTGTGCTTGTCTTTCTTATTATATTTGTCTTTCTTATTATATTATTAGGTGAGAAATTTTATTATGAGAGAAATATTTGAGCTTGTTCTCATTGCTTATGCTGAACAATGTTCAGCAAAAGCCCATGCCCGGAGGGCATGGGAGATTTCCAGAACGCCTAGGGTGTTCTGGCAAAAGTCAGACAAGGTCTGACTGTTGTTGGCTCTCAGCCAAAACTTGCAATGAGAAAAAGGACAGTGTTATTTGAAAATCACGTTGTAGGATTTTAATAGGAGATGATATATTGAGCTTTGCTCAATGCTCAAAGTTATTTGGACTTTGTTGAATACCTCGCTGATTGGTTGGATTAAATTAGTTGGATTACATAAAGGCTTATAAATCAGCATGCTATCACAAGTCATATGAGATTCTCCCGTACTGAAATAATGCATCTGCTCAAGTCTTGGGTAATGATAAGCATAGTTTTCATTATTGTGAGGTATTATGACAATCCCGGTGCATTGCAGTTCAATATCATAGCCAGCGTGTTCGTGGTCGGGATTGCTTTTGTATTGCACGAGCTCGGCCACAAGTTCATGGCGCAGAAGTACAAGTGCATTGCTGAGTACAGGTCTGACATGAAGAACATGCTCATAGCAGTGGGTATGGCCTTGGTGTTGAGGTTCGCGTTCATCGCTCCCGGAGCAGTATACATCCACGGCTATCTCTCAAAGGAAAATAATGGCAAAGTTAGCCTGGCAGGTCCTGCAGTCAATATCGCCTTGGCAGTCCTTGCCATCCTTGCAGCATACTTTGTCAGCGGAATCTACAGGGACATCGCAATCTATGCGGGCTGGATTAACTCGTTCATCGCATTCTTCAACCTCTTGCCTATAGGAAATTTTGACGGCAAAAAAATCAAGGCTTGGGATTCCAGAGTCTGGGGAATCAGCATAGGCGTTTCTGCGATTCTGGCGTTCTTGTTCATGCTTTAAGATTCGTGCGTAGATTATTGTAAGCAGATAATTTTTAGTTGTTCTTGTCTTGCTGCCAAAGTGTTAAAAACCTGGAATGCTTTCTCCACTGCTGTAATGTGCGGTAGATTCTCTCTTGTGGCTGTAAGCCAGGCGTTGGCAGAAAGGTTCAATGCAGTCCTCCCCCGGCCGATAAAGCCCCGTTACAATATCGCTCCGAGCAGTGAAGTTCCTGTTATCATGAACAGGAGCGAAGAAAAGTTCACGATAGCCCGTTGGGGCTTGATTCCTCCATGGGCTCAGAACATGACTGTCGGCTATAAGATGATAAATGCGAGGGTTGAGACGTTGCAGGAGAAGCCTTCTTACAAGATGCCTTTCAAGCTCAAGCGCTGCCTTGTGCCTGCTGACGGCTTCTACGAGTGGAAAAAAACCCCTGAGGGCAGGATACCGTACAGGATAACCTTGAAGAGTGAGGAGCTTTTCGCTTTTGCCGGCTTGTATGACAGGTGGCGTGATCCTGAAGGCAATGAGGTGATGTCATTTACGATTATCACCCTTCCGCCCAATGATTTAGTGAGGCAGATCCATGACAGGATGCCTGCCATCCTCAGGAAGGAGCATGAGAAAGTGTGGCTTGCGGACACGCCTGCAAGGACTTTGCTTGATGAGATATTGCAGCCTTATCCTGCTGAGCTGATGCAGAGCTTCAGGATTTCGTCCATGATAAACAGCCCGTCTAACGATGGTCCTGAGTTAATCCGTCCTGTGAAGTCCGGCCAGACCTTGTTGAGATACTAATTCCCCAAAAAATTTATAAAAAGCCCCGGCAATAGCTTGTGTAGAGGTGAGGACACATCAAGTCAAGAGAGAAGCTTTCTAAATTCAAGACAGACACGAAGAATGCCAAGGATGTCCTGAACATGAAGATCTGCAGAGATGCCAGACAGGCGCAAAGACTGGACAGGCATATCAATGAGTTCTTGAAACACATGAAAGATGACGCGAAGAAGCATGACTTAAAAGATCTACGTATAGATGCCGAGGAGTTCGAACGCCACGTGCATTCTGAAATCATGTTCATGTTTGAGACTTATCGGAAGGAGCTGGAATTGTACAAGCGGATTCTCAAGTCATTGCATCGGTTCAAGGCTGAGATGGAGTTGGTGTTAAACAAGAATCCCGACTGGAAGACTTACGCGCGTTCTGAGATGAAATATGTTGACCTGCTGGTTGACAGCATACATCACAAGTTCGACAGTTTTGAGAGCATTCTGAGACGCATGAAGTGATGTCTGGCATAAGTGTGACGAAACATTTATTAAGCCTGACCAAACATTCACTTCACGTTCACACATGCGATTTATACATGCATGTTAATTAGAGATGGGAAAGTGGTAGCGCATTTGACTGAGGAGCACTTGACAAGGATATGCCCTGTCTGCAAGAAACCGCATGGCAGCCATTGGCACGAATGCTTTGACATGCGTGAGCACTACGTGGTCACTAACTGCGAGAACTGCGGTCATGAAGTCAGCATCAAGTCCAACACTATCACTTCTGGAATAGACGACATGGAATGATTAAATTTATTAATCACTATCCCAATAATTTCTTCTACCATGAAATATGTTGCTGCACTGTTGATTCTGGCACTTTTGGCTTTTGTTCTGTTGCTCCTATTGTCGGCCTGCAAGGACTACAAGGAATACCCTCTGCAGAAGTGCACAGTCGACGAGCAGTGCGTTCTGTTCTGGACGGATTACAATAGTCATCCGTGTCCTTCTTGCAGCAAGCAGGATGAAAGATGGCAGTGCTATAACCGGGCAAACGTGAATCAGGTCATCGCAAGCTGGGATGCTGGTGAAGGTCCTGTCAATTCAGGATGTTCTCCTTGTGAGAGCAACGGGATCCCTGACTGCAAGTGCGTCAATGGAAACTGCGCAAAAGAGAAGAAGAATAATTGAATAGTTTCAGAATTCAAAAAAGTAGCTGAAGACAAAAAAGAAAAACTAATGACTTACTTCTTGGCTTTCTTTCTCCTGACGCTTGTGGTCCTTACCTTGACCTTTCTTGCAGGTACTTTCCTTTTCTTCACCGGCTTTTTCTTTCGAGTAGGTTTCTTTTTCCCTGTCCTTTTCTTGGTTTCGGTTGCTGCTTTCTTGGCCACAGCATGCACTTTCTTCTCTGCAGCCTTGATGTGTTTTTGCACAACTGCAGCGTGCTTTTTGGTGTCCTTCACTATCTGGCTGGCGACCTGTTTTGCTTCTGCAGTGTTCAGGTTGTATTCTTTGGTCAATTTCTTGAGCTCTTTTTCTATCCTGTCTTTTGTGAGCAATGTCACGCCCATTCCAATAAGGAATGCTTTCCTCAATTCCTTGTTTGGCATATTATCACCTCATTCTGATTTTTCAGCCTTTGATTTTCTTGTGGACCGAATGGAACACAAGGTCTAGTGTCAACAGCAACGCCACCAGCAGCATTGACAAAGACACCACTGATATTCCTCCTACCAGTTTGCCTGCCTGTATCGTGAGTGCTGCTCCTATGACCAGTGCTGATATGACTATTCCCATTATCAGTCTGCTAGTATTAAAATCTATCTCATTTTTCAGCCTTTCGAGGTCCTGGCTGAGGTTCTCCAGATGGCTGTCGCCTATTTGTATCTCATACATGAAGCTGTCGAACTTGTCGGGCAGGTCCTCGACGAAATTCTTTATCTTGAAGCCTTTGTCTACCACATCCTTGCCGAAATACAGTATGCTTCTCCTTTTCTTGAGCAGCTTCTTTGCGAAGGGCTTCGCTGTCTCCACAAAATTGAAGCTCGGATCTAGCTGGGCGCAAACGCTTTCAGTGGTTATGACTGCCTTGATCAATAGCATGTAATCGCTCGGGAGGCTCATATCATGTGTTTTTGCAAGCTTCACAGACTCATTGAAAATGTCTGAGAGGTTGTAGTACTTGAGCGGCGTGTCATAGTATTTCATGAAATACTTGGCTACGTCCTTGTGGAAAAGCCTTGTGTTTATCGGAGTCTGGCCCATGTTCATCCGAACAAAATATTTTGTCACTGACCTCGTGTCTTTTGTAATAACTGAAGTGAATATTCCGATAAGGCTGTTGCGGAGGTCCTCGTCGATTTGGCCTACAATCCCGTAATCAAGCAGGGCAATCTTTCCTCTGCTCTCTAGGAGGATGTTGCCTGGATGAGGGTCTGCATGGAAGAGGCCGTCGATGAATATCTGCTTGAACATCATGCTTGCGATAACCTGTGCAATCTCTTTCTTGTGGCGCACTGTTAAACGCCCGACTTCGCTCAGTTTTTTCCCTTCAATGTACTGCATGGTCAGGACTTTGCTTGTCGTGAAAGGCCACAAAACATGAGGGACTATTATTGGCGTGTGGATGTGGTTGGCGTAGAACTGCTCTATGTTCTTTGCCTCATTAACGTAGTCGAGCTCCTTGTCAGTGTACAGTTTGAATTCATTGAAGATTCCAACAGGGTCGACTATGCTGGACTGCATCCTGGACTTCATACGTTTAGCGAGGAAGTAGAGTATCTCCATGTCGGCTTCCATGTCTTTCTTTATTCCCGGCCGCTGCACCTTCACTGCAACCTTCTTGCCTTTAATATGGGCAACATACACTTGGCCTATGCTTGCGCTGGCCACGAGCTCTTCGAGCTCTACAACTTTGCCTGCAGGCCCGAGCTCTTTTTGGATTATTTCCTGCGCCTGCTTTTTTGCGAATGGCTTGACCTTGTCCTGCAATTTTGAGAGTTCGGCGCAGTATTCTTTTGGTATGAGGTCTGGACGGAGGCTCAGGAGCTGCCCGAGCTTCACGAAGGTCCCTCCGAGCTCTTCAAGCATCTTCCTCAACAGTACAGGGTCTGTTTCTTTGCGCGTAGTTATTGCGGTGGGCTTCTTGAGGTGCATGTGCTCTAGGTAATGCACTAGCCCGTACTTGCCTGCGCAGTTTATTATCTGGTTGAACCGCTTTATGTCTGAGAAATTTGGTATGTCCAGCATATCATCCAATGGCGGAAAAGAGGTTTATAAAGTTTATGAGAATGATGCAACGGGGTTTGAGGTTATTTTGTGGAATTTCTGCAGTTATTCTATAGAATGAATTGGTTGGGCAGTCACTTTGATGGGCAGGTGATCCATCTTCCTTTCGTAAGTTCCTGGTGTATCGAGCACTCTGCCTTCTCCCTGCAGTCCTGGGCCCAAAAATGCATAGTCTAGAATTAATAGTCCTTTTCCCCATGCCTTGCCAGTTGGTGAGAATCCTCTTCCCAGAGCATCAGTAAATCCTTCTTCTTCTGTGAGTCGTTCATAGAATTGTCTGTCTCTATCTAAAGTAAATCTTCCATCTGGTGTTTGTATCATGTTTAGATCACCAATAATTAAGTGTGGTAAGTCATTATGATTTGTTCTTAGATAGTCTAAAATTTGTTGGATTTCATATTCTCTTATTCCTTTCGGCGCATAGAGTGGTCCTGCAGTAGGTTTGCCGCTTGCTATTGCCATATCTGGGTGTCTTATTAGAATAATGTTCTTTCTTTGGATCCCTTTTGCAGGCTGTTTTCCGTTCTTTGTATCAACTAAGGGTTCAACGTAGAAACGTTCTGCAGTATATGCAACTCCTTGCCTGACTAGGGCCGCACTATATCTGTCATTGCAAACACCTGATAACTCTCCAGAGTACTCATTTTCCAACGCAGTAACAACTGCTTCCAATTGCTCATCTCTGTCTAGTTCATGCAGGAATGCTACATCAGGGTGCTCATCACGAATTTTATTTGCAACATGTCCCATGTCTGAATCTTGAAAGTTGTTGCTTGCTATGCGTCGGCCTCGCCTAAGGGATTCTATCCAGTTATTTGGCATATAATTAGCTAGTTCCCAACCTAAGCCCACATTCCATGATATGATGCTTGTTGACATGATATTTAGGTTTATGGCTCCATTATTATA
>JAFGHY010000021.1 GCA_016929855.1 Candidatus Woesearchaeota archaeon
AACAATTAGTGGCAGCCCAAAAACTACTAGCAGATTTTTGGGTTGCGTGGAATAAAAACTCCTTTTCTCAAAGAGAAAAGGTAATCCATCCCGGTTACAAGTGGAAAACAAAATTTCAAGAATCAGCCATATCACAAAAAACTTCACTGAAACGGATTATATCCCAATTTCTTCAAGTTGATGTTCGGCAGGAACATGTTATCGGGCAGGTCATCCCACTCAAGCCACTCCCACTTCTCGAACCTGTCAGGCTCCATAACCCTGGGTTCGCCGGAATCCCAATCACACAGCACAAACAAAGTCACGTAATGCCTGCCCTTGTCAATACCCTCGTAGATGTCATTCGTCCAAGGCGCGTGCCGGATGTTCCTGATTGTGACGCCAGTCTCTTCCATAGTCTCGCGCCGGGCGCACTCCTCGACCTCTTCTCCGAATTCCAAGTGCCCGCCTGGAAAACACCAGGTGCCTGCACCATGCGCCCCCTTGCGGATGTCAGCAAGAACTTTTCCTTGCCTGCGAATTATCACTCCCACACCTACCTTAGGTCTCTCTGCCATAAAACTTGATGAACAAGCAATAATATATAAGATTAATCATTTTGTAGCTGACTGAAGTTTTCATAAGACGCCTGTATCGGAAATATGAAGGAAAACAGTAAGAAGATATTATTGCAGTTATCGATATATATTATGTGATTACAGATACTGATCGAAAAAATTGATCAAAGAATCTCACTTGTTCAAGAAATCAATCATCTTCGAGCAGATTTCCTTAGCTTCACGATGATAGTCCCCTATCGGGTCCTTGTCGTTCCTCTCCAGAATGCTTAGGATTCGGTCATTTCCGCTGGAATCCCGTTTGATTGTGAGCTTCTGATACAATATGACTGGAATCACGTCCTTTTCAGGTATCTCCATGTTGTCAAGCTTCTGCAGGATCTGCTTCAATATGTTCGTGAGGCGGGGTTTGTCCCTGTCAGTGAAAGTGCGGGTCAAGTCAGAAAAAAGATTGTAAAGTTCCTTGGGAATCCTAAGCATGCCCCTCAGGTCGCGGTCTCCGCCATGCTTGTTGCTGTAGACCCTGCCGATCACGAAGTTGATGCTCTTGCACTTGTCCTCGATGCTCCGCAATGTGACGTTGAAATTCTGCTTGGTGATTTGCAGCTGGTTGTGATAATGCACCACAGTCTCTTTGAGGTTCTCAATCCTCTGCTCGTACTGCCGGATATCCTGCTTCTGTGAAACATTGTCCTGCATTACCAGTTCAAGCTTTTTCTTCTCAGCATCCTTCTCTGCCAGTGCCTGCTTGTAATGCGCGTGCAGTTTAACGATGTGCTCCCTGATCTTGCGGTTCACCTTCTGCTTTTTCACCCTCTTGAGATTCACTCCCTGGATGAGCAGGCTGAAAATGTTAGCTATCATCGCCGCCAGGATGTTCAGCATCGTCAATGCCGGACCGTTCATGCTGTTCATGATTCCGACTGAACCGCTCTGCCAGAGGAGGAAAAAAAGTATTGGCAATATGAAGGGTGCAAGCCAGAGCAGACCCGAGTCAAGATCCCATTCGTTGAAGAAAAGGTAGAGAAAAAACAAGTATATCAGCAGAGGCAGAGTTCCTATAAAAACAAGCACAATGCTTGAGTTGGTGATTGCAGAAAGAACAACAACAGCCAGCAGATAATACAGCGTTGAAACGATAGCCAGCTCATTGCCTTTGGCATAGTCACCACTACTGCTACTGTTCTCCGCGTTTGTTGGCCTCACCTCTTTCACCTCAAAATGATTATCTTATGTTACAATACTATTCAATACTACTACTGTGACTATCCATTGATATTCTCACTTCAAATACTTTTTGATTGCAGACATCACCTTATACGGGTCTGTCTCAATGACGTCCTGGCCTGCAATAAGTTCCATAGCGCCGATGTCAGCAGTAGGGGTGCTTATCTTTCCCCGATCGACAATACTTATCATGATGGGGAATCCTTTCCAACCATCGACTTTCTTGATTGGAGGGAGGTACATGCCGACATTGAAACTGACCATGCCCATCGACTTCAGCCCAGTCAGCGCCTGATATAATCTCTTTCCTATTCTTTTGCTGTCCCACTTGTCAAATAACAGCCACGTGCCCTTGTCCTTGGCAGGCGTCAAAGAACAATACACTCTACAATCATTCAGTTCCACGCCCAATCCCACCATTCTATGGGATTCGAAAAGGTCGTTAAACATATCACCGTTGAACATGACCTTGTAAGTTTCACGCAGGTTATTGTAAAGCTCAATGCCTGAAAAATGCCGGGGTTGGGTGACAATCAACTGCATGTGCCCGTGTATCAGGCTCGCAGCCGCCCGCCATAAGCAATTCCACATTATAAAAGGATAATCCGCTTTCTTGTCAGTATTATGAACCTTTTTTATCCACCTCATCGCAAGATCAAGATGCGCAGTCAACTCTGACTGTGTGAAATTGAGGGGATGGTGCTTGTTAAACACGACAAGACCGTGCCACTTGTCATACTTTGCGATATTGGCTGCTGTAATCGAGTGAGGTCCCTTCAGCCTGCCGAACGTGTCAGATGGTGTCATCTTCAAAGGATTCCTGAAGGCAGTGTTATGATCCTCATTCACAGTCTTGTCAATGTCTGCAGTGCTGTGCAATGACATTGGCCTTTTTGAACGCAATTCATTGTATAATGCGCCCTCGAACATCAGAAGGTTGTCAACCCGTACTATCCTCTGGCTGGCGACTTTAGAAACCCCATCGAAAGACTTGTCCACCCACAATTTCATGGTCGGCGGAACAACACACCTGCCAGTGTACCTGCTGACCTGAAAAAATCGATTGAACAAAGCCTTATTTTGTGCTGGAAGCCTGCCAATTCTCTCGGGCAAATCAATTATACTAACCATGAGAAGAATCTGGAATGTTTTCTTTTTATACTTTTAGGTTTTCAACAACAATGACGCAGAGGGGATGTCTTATCCCTAGGTTTTGGAGTGGAACGACAAAACCTGTCTCTGCCTGTCATTATTGTTATTGAAAACAGAATCATAATCAGATTAGCAGAGTATCAAACAAACCAGCTGAAGAACAGCTTATACACTCCATACACCAGGAAAACCCAAGTCATGAAAAAATGAACGCCGAGCATCATAAGAATTATGTAAACTCCCCACGCGATGTCCATCGTTGACATCCAGCTTCCCCTGAAGGCAATCCCTTTGAAAATCAGATAGAAAGCAGCTGTCAGGCTGAGACGCCAGGGACTCACGTCCCATAACTCCAACAGCATGATTATGGCGACAACAGCGTCCAGCGTCCCCATAATCTTTATCATTACCATCGTATGAACCTAAACCTGCTGTCCTTGCTTGATGTTCGTGGCTTCTGCTATTTGGACTTTATTTTTTTGCCTGCCGCCTTACAGGAGAAGAATAAAAAATAAATACTATCAGACAAAACTGGCAAAGCGACTGGAGTGCAATTTTACATCATCCCCATACCAGGCATGCCACCCATGCCAGGACCTCCCATGCCAGGACCTTCTTTCCTGTCCTCAGGGATTTCAGTCACCAATGCTTCAGTAGTCAGCACCATAGCAGCAATGCTTGCAGCATTCTGAACAGCAGTCCTGACAACCTTTGTGGGGTCTATGACTCCTGCCTTGACAAGGTCCTCGAACTTGTTGGTCTTTGCATTGTAGCCGAAGTTCTTGTCAGTGCTCGACCTTATCTTGTCCACAACAATACTTCCTTCAACACCTGCGTTCTCAGCAATCTGCCTTAAAGGGCTGTCCAGTGAGCGCTTAAAAATGTCAACGCCAATCTTCTGCTCCTCATTCTCTGTCTTGACAGAATCAAGACTCTTTATCGCATGGATGAGAGTAACGCCACCTCCAGGGACTACACCCTCCTCGACAGCAGCACGAGTCGCGTGCAAAGCATCATCAACCCTTGCTTTCTTTTCTTTCATCTCAGTCTCTGTAGCAGCCCCAACATTGATAATCGCCACTCCACCGCTGAGTTTGCCAAGCCGTTTTTGAAGGTCTTCCTTCTCATAATTCTCAGCAAGCCTGATATTGTTCTTGAGTAAGCCGACCCGCTTCTCAATGCTCTGCTTGTTCCCAAGCCCTTCAATAATTATTGTCTTTTCCTTGTCAACCTTAATCTTCTTGGCACGGCCGAGATTTTCGATTCTGGTCTTTTCGAGCAGCATTCCAGTGTCCTCTGTGATGACCTTACCTCCTGTAAGGACTGCGATGTCTTCCATCATGGCTTTCTGCTCGTCGCCAAAGCCAGGGCTCTTGACAGCCACGCACCTGAAAGTTCCTCGCAAGACATTCAACACAATGGTCGCCATTGCCTCGCCTTCCAAGTCCTCGCAGATTATGAACAAAGGCTTTCCTGTCTGGGCCACAGCCTCAATGACAGGGAGCAAGTCTTTCATAGCACTAATCTTCCCGTCAAAAATAAGGATGTAAGCATCATCGAGCTCTGCCAGCATCTTTTCAGTATCAGTGACCATGTAAGGACTCATGTAGCCCCTGTCAAACTGCATTCCCTCAACAAGCTCCAAGCTTGTCTCAGTGCTCTTGGCCTCTTCAACAGTAATCACTCCATTATTGCCGACTTTTTCCATAGCGTCAGCTATCAGCTTCCCGACCTCAGGATCGTTGTTGGCGCTGATCGTGGCCACCTGCATTATCTTCTGCTTGTCCTTGACTTCAATAGTCTCAGCTTGGATTGACTCGATAGTCCTCTTTGCCGCGAGGTCAATACCCCTCCTTATCTCAACAGGATTGCTGCCTGCAGTAATGTTCTTTAACCCCTCAGTCACAATCGCCTGGGTGAGTAAGGTTGCTGTTGTAGTCCCGTCGCCTGCATCATCCTGGGTCTTGGTAGCAACTTCCTTAATCAGCTGAGCACCCATGTCCTCATTCTTGTCCTTCAGCTCAATCTCCTTTGCTATCGTCACTCCATCATTCGTTATCGTCGGGCTCCCATAACCTTTTTCCAAAACAACATTCCTACCCCTCGGTCCGAGAGTCATCTTGACAGTGTTAGCTACCTGATTCAATCCTTTCAAAAGCGCTGCCCGCGCCTCATTGCTGTAAACAATCTGCTTTGCCATAAATATCACCCTAAATGTTTTTTTTTGTACAGTCATACCACGCTCACATCGAATAATCCGCCGATGTGCGCGCCAACTATGCGGTATGTCATTGCATGTTTTGTCCTTAAGGTTCGCTAGGTGGTATGACTTCAGTATCACAAGTTCAATAAAAAATCCTACTTAATCAATGCCAGGACATCCTTTAATTCAACTAGCAAGTAATCCTTGCCGTCCTCCTTGACTTCTGCTCCCCCAAACTTTGAGTAGATAACACCATCCCCTGCCTTCAATTCTTTTATGAGCGGGCCGACTTCCACGACAGTTCCTTGATTAGAATCTTCCTTGGCAGTTTCAGGAATGAAAATGCCTGATTTTGTGCGCTCTGCCTGCTTTTTTGGTTCGATCAAAACCCTGTTTCCAAGCGGTTTGATAGTCATAATTTCACCTCCAATCCTCATTTTTTTACCATTGCGAAGGGAAAATAGGGGGGGTTTATAAAGTTTATTTTGAGAACATCATGCAACCATTGCATGCTAATCAGACGTCCAAATTAATCACCTGTTTGGCATTATCCTGGATGAACTTACGCCTGGGCTCGACCTCATCACCCATCAGAATAGAGAAAACCTCATCTGCCAGCATAGCATCCTCGATGGTAATCTGCTTCAAAACCCTGGTGTCAGGGTCCATAGTGGTCTCCCACAACTGCTCAGGGTTCATCTCACCCAGACCCTTGTAGCGCTGGACAGAAACGCCCTGGCTGCCTCCGAATTCTTCTGTAATACGCTCCCGGTCCTTCTCGTCCAAAGCATAACGCTTTGAATTGCCTTTCTTCACAAGATACAATGGAGGCTGTGCCACATAAATAAAGCCCTGGTCTATCAGAGGCTTCATAAACCTGAAAAAGAAAGTCAACAGCAAAGTCGTGATGTGACTGCCGTCAACATCAGAATCTGTCATTATGATAATCTTATGATACCTCACCTTTTGAATATTGAACTCCTCACCAAAACCAGTACCCAATGCAGTAACCAGATTTATTATCTCGTTGCTGGCCATCACCTTATTGATGCGGGCCTTCTCGACATTGATAATCTTGCCCCTCAATGGAAGGATTGCCTGGAATTCCTTCTTACGGCCCTGCTTGGCGCTGCCGCCAGCACTATCCCCCTCAACAATAAAAATCTCTGATTTTGCAGGATCCCTTTCCTGGCAGTCAGCCAGCTTTCCAGGAAGGCTGCTACTTTCCAAAGCATTCTTGCGCCTAGCCAGCTCTCTAGCCTTGCGCGCAGCTTCTCTTGCCCGGGCTGCATTAAGGCTCTTCTCCAAAATAGCCCGGGCAGCGCTCGGATTCTCCTCAAGATAAGTATTAAGTCCTGTGTTGACAAGGCTGTCAACAATCCCTTTCACTTCGCTGTTTCCCAACTTGGTTTTTGTCTGTCCTTCAAATTGGGGTTCTGGAACACGGACACTGATGATGGCAGTCAAACCCTCCCGCACGTCGTCACTGCTGAGCTTGAAGCCCTTGGTAATGCCTGCCTTCTCTCCATAACTGTTTAACGTCCTGGTCAGGGCGGTCTTGAATCCTGAAAGGTGCGTTCCACCCTCATGGGTGTTTATGTTGTTCACGAAAGAGAATACGCTCTCCTGATAGCTGTTGTTGTACTGCAGTGCAACTTCCAATTCAATATTGTCCTTTGCTTTTGAAAGGTAGATTGTGCTGTGCAGGTTTTCTTTGTTCTTGTTCAAGTAATCGACGAATTCCCTTATGCCCCCGTCGTACTGGAACTCGTGCTTCTT
Organism: Candidatus Woesearchaeota archaeon; assembly: GCA_016929855.1. Classification (GTDB taxonomy): domain Archaea; phylum Nanobdellota; class Nanobdellia; order Woesearchaeales; family JAHJEM01; genus JAFGHY01. The sequence continues at coordinate 6,919 of JAFGHY010000021.1, forward strand.
CCCATTCCTCTCATCCCTGAATTTTATGTTTAACCCTTTGTTGAGAAAAGCGAGCTCCCTGAGCCTGCTGAATATGATGTCATACGAGAATTCTGTGGTTTCCTGGAATATTTCGGGGTCAGGAAAGAATGTGACGATGGTTCCTGTCTTGTTTGTGGTGCTTGTGACCGCAAGCTTGCTTGCCGGCGTGCCTATCTTGAATGTCTGCCTGAAGACCTTGCCTTTCTGGTGGACTTCAATAATCAATGATTTTGAGAGTGCGTTGACTACGCTGGCACCAACACCATGCAAGCCTCCACTGACCTTATAGCTTGACTTGTCAAACTTGCCTCCTGCATGGAGCTTTGTCATGACAACCTCAACACCGCTGACCTGGTATTTTGGGTGCGGATCAGTAGGTATGCCTCTGCCATTGTCCTCAATGGTGGCGCTGCCGTCCTTGTTCAATGTGACTTTGATCTCATTGCAGAAGCCTGCCATGGCCTCGTCAATAGAATTGTCCACTATCTCAAACACAAGATGGTTGAGGCCTCTGGGGCCTGTGCTTCCAATATACATTCCAGGCCTTTTTCTGACAGCCTCCAGGCCAGTGAGGACTGTGATGCTCTTCGAATCATAGTCTGCCTGTTTTGCTTCAGATTTTGGCGTGTTTGAGTCTGTTGGTTTTTCTGCTCCCATGATATCCTGTGCATTGGAATAGCTTTTAAACCTTTCGTTTAAACATGGTTTTTAGAGGGCTTGAAATTAAAGAATTCGGGAGCTTGAGCGGTTTTTAATATTTTGAATTTGTTGAAGAAAAAAGACCGTAAATAACAATATTTATTGTGGAGAAACAGCTATATGAACCTAAAATCCTCTTTTTAGGTACAAATATTCAGAGTCCCAAATAGCACTCCTTATATCAAAGTCCTTTTCAATGTCTGATTCAACGTTTGATTCGAGTTCTAGCGGCATTTTTACATCAAGGCGTCTATGTATCCTTGCATGAACGCTGCCTCTTCGCTTGATACACGGTCTTCTTCGAGCTCACCGTCTACAAAGTCAGAGTCGTAAAGATCTGCTTCGTCCATCTCTTCATCAATGTCTTCTTCGTCCACGAAGTAGTGGTCATCCATTTTGTATCACCTCCCCAAGTTAATATACTAGGTAAGTTGTAAATCTTAGCAAAACCTTTATTAATATATACATTATCCATATATTATATATAGCATATATTAAGCATATGCTAAATGATTGATAGTGAATTCACTTACAATATTCAATGATTTATAAATCGCAAGATTTCCGGAATTTGGGTGAAACAGACCAATACCAACAGATAACGATAATGGTCTAATAAGATTAAAAAGTGCTGGATAACTGCTAAAAGTGGTTGACATGGAGTACAGGAAGCTTATCAAATTCGGCAAGAATTCTTATGTAGTAAGCCTGCCAAAAAAGTGGGTTGACAGCAACAATATGAAGAAAGGCAATGCAGTCTATATTGACACTATAGGCAACAGCCTTTTCCTGAGTCCTGAACAGATAGATACAAAAAAAGAGGTCGAAGAGGTAAAGATAAATGCAAAGAACGAAAAACTCGAGACAATGCGCCGGAAGATAATCTCTGCATACATCAATAATGTCGACATCCTGAACATCAAGCTCGCGAAGAACATCCCTGCGGATGAGATAAGGAGCATCATACACAACCTCATGGCGCTGGAGATAATAGAACACACCTCAACCCACATAATCGCCAAAGGATACCTCAACATGAACGACATCTCGATAACAAACCTGCTGAGGAAAGTGGACACTATCATAAGGAGCATGTTCACAGACTTTCTAGAGGTCATCAGCAAACAGAACTTCTTCTCCAACATCGAAGTCTGTGACACCATCAACGAGCGAGACAAGGATATCAACCGCCTAACATTCCTAATCAAACGAACCATCAAGTACAGCATGACACAGAGGACCGCAGGCTACATGGACGCCTCAAACCTCCTCATGTACTGGCGCCTGAGCGACGACCTCGAAGATATAGGCGACGAGATAAAGCGTGTAGTGAGGTTCATGGTCGGAATAGACCTGCGCAAGTTCGCATACCTGGTGGAGCTCATGCACAACATAAACAGGCAGTATCTTGAAAGCATGAAAGTCTTCTACAGGCAGCAGAAAGAAGAAGCATACCTTGTTGCGGCAAAGAAGAACAAGATCCTTTCAAGCACGAACGACTTCCTGGAAAGCCACAAGGACAACATAATCCTGCAAGGCCTGGCAGAAAACCTCAGGACCCTTATCAGAGGAGTGCACGACCTGACAAGACTGACGTATGAGTAAGATTATCACATTGTCAATCTCACCATGTTTTGGCCGAAGGGCAAAACCAATTGAGTAGTCCTAGTTGATTCTTGCCTTTTTTTCGAGTATTTTGAAGAACACTCAATTGCAATGGTTGAACTCTTACTTCAACTCTTTGGTTTCTTGGCCAATAATATACTGAAAGCCAAGAAACGTGGTGTGATTGCTATGGCGCAGTATTATTTCGTCTGTCAATCTCACTATGCTTTTGCAGGGCAAAAGAATTAAAAACTCCGCAGTACATCCTCAAAACCATGAAATTCAAATGTCCTGAATGCGGAGCCCCACTGGAATTCGAGAACGGCAAACCCAAGCCCTGCAAGTTCTGCACAGAAAAATGGCTCGATGAAATGAGGGCGGACTGATGAACATCTGATAACTGACATGCATAAGTTTTTATAGCAGAAGGGTCATTCGAGTATCATGGAATCAAATACGCCTATGAACTTAATCTGCCCTCACTGCGGCGAACCAGTCGATACAGAGCTCGATGCCGCTAAAGGATGTCAGGATTGCATTGACAAATGGCTTGACGAGATGCAGGTTGACCATGATGTATAAGATTGTACTATTTCTAACAAGCATAATATGATTATGGCAACAACAATAATGCCAGGCAGACCGGTTTTCTACGAAAACCTAAAAATCACAGATTTTTTCTGTGACATTGTTGTTGCCCAGAATTATGATTTACTTTGTCAAATCATCCGGAACTTCGTACTTCTCCCACTTCACTTTCTTGGCGTTGATTACATCGCGAAGCCTGCGCTCGACAGTGCTCAATTGTTTTGTCCTTCCAGACTTGATCTCGACAAACACGACCTCTTCAATCTCTTTGTCATCCAAGCCCTTGAAAACGAGAAAGTCAATCGGCTTGCCCAAGAAACGGACCTCGCTAGGGCTGTAAGGAAAATCAGGCAAGTAGGGAGCCAACTGCTCAGAGAACTGCCCGCCGATAACAGAACGGCTCTGCTTGACCCTGTCCTTCACGATGGATTCCAGTTTTGTGAGACGCCATTCCTGGTCCTCAATCCTCCGTCCCATGACATAGCCCAGCTTGTAGCCGATGGCCAGAAATAAGATGATTACGAAAGCTGACAGAATCAAAACAAGCAATGGTTCCATTGGGAATAAACTGGAATAGGATTATATAAATATTTAGTAAAATATTGGAGATAAACTTAAAGTCAAAAATTTTTTGTGTGAATTGTCGATAAATTTATGTACTGAACGCAATTAATGCTTGGAATGGATTGGATATTCCTAATACTGGCTGCAACTGCCGGCGTAGTATTCACCGGAGGAGACATATTTCTGAAGTACTGGGCAACTAAAGCATCGCCTTATTTTTTGGTCTTTGCTTTCCTGCTCTATATCATAGCAGGAACATTAACTGCATTCTCAATGAAGAGAAAAGAGATAGCAGTTGCCATAGCGGTACTAATTTGCGTTAATCTCATAGCTGTAGCAGTACTAGGATTCACCCTGTTCAAAGAAACACTGAACCTCAAAGCTATATTAGGCATAAGCCTGGCCTTAGTGGCGGTAATAATTCTTAGCATATGAGACAGAATTTTAAAGAAAGCCTCTGGAGGGGTCTGGTAAAAAGGTGCCTGTGAGGGAGTAATTCTGTTCTTAATTCAGCAAAACTTACAGTGTTTGTTCTTTTCTATCATGCAAGTTTAATGCTTGCTTTGGTTGATAGAGGAATCTCGGAAGTGGGGGTGCTTTGAGGGTGTTTTATAAAAGTCCGTTTAGATACTACTGCGCAGTGAGTAAATTACCGAAAGGTTTATATAGTAGTTGTCACAACACAACCTTGCTATAAAGATTATTTATAAATGATTAATGGTGATGAATTATGGCTGAAAATGTATTGATTGAAGAACCTCCTGTTGAGTTAACTCCTTTTCCAAAAGGCGGAAAAACTGGCGTTGCGGATTCTATTAAAGCAGTTCAGGAATCCAGTGGTTTGATTAGGTCGCCTTCTTATGCGCTTGTTATTGCTCGTGCCGTAGCTCCGCAAGTAAATAGCTTGTGGGATAGATGGTATGATCTAGATGAAGAACAAGTCAGAGTTATTGCAAATCAGGATTTTAGGGATGTTAGCGCAGGAGATCATAGGCTATTTTTGGTTGGTTGCACTATGTTTTCTCACGATACTGATGCTATTAATAAGTTTGTTAATGGGAAGGGGACTGTTGATGGCAAACGAAAAATTGGTTTGACCAATTACAGCGTTCCTTTATCTCAGGCTCAGATAGGTAAGGTTTTAGGCGATAGAACCGTTTATACTACTGGTGCTGATGGAAAGCCTCAGGAACAAGTTGTTGATCGAATTATGACGTATGATCAGTTTAT
>JAFGHY010000022.1 GCA_016929855.1 Candidatus Woesearchaeota archaeon
AATTATGGACCTTGGAAAATACTTTGAAGACTATATAACTAAAGAATCCTTATTCAAAAATAAGACTGCCCTACAATCAACATTTATTCCAAAAGAAATCATGCACAGAGAAGAGCAAGTAAATCAAATAGCAGGGATTTTAGCCCCTGTGTTGAGAGAGGAATGCCCTTCCAACCTATTTGTATACGGAAAAACAGGAACTGGAAAAACAGTGACTATAAAGCACATAACTGAGCACATAAACACCACAGCAAAGAAAAGGAAAAAATCAGTTAAAATCGTATATGTCAACTGCAAGCTTAAAAGGATAGCTGACACAGAATACAGGCTTATAGCTATGATTTCAAGATCTTTTGGAAAAGAAATCCCTGTAACTGGACTGCCAACAGATGAAGTTTACAACATATTCTACAAAGCAATAGACTTAAAAAAACAAATTGTGCTGATAATCTTAGATGAGATAGACCAACTGGTAAAAAAAACAGGTGATGAAATAATATATAACTTAACAAGAATAAATGGTGAATTAAAAAATTCGAAAGTGGCAATAATAGGAATAAGCAATGACTTAGTATTCTCAAACAATCTCGACCCCCGAGTTAAGAGCAGCCTAAGCGAAGAAGAAATCATTTTTCCACCATATAATGCTTTGCAAATACAAGATATTCTGAAAGAACGAAGCGAAGCAGCTTTCAAATCAGGTTGTCTCGAAGAAGGATTGATACAAAAATGCTCTGCATATGCTGCAAGAGAACACGGGGATGCGAGAAGAGCGCTAGAACTCTTGAGGGTGGCTGCAGAAATTGCAGAAAGAGAATCAGAAACAAGCGTCAAAATAAAGCACCTTGACCTTGCAGAAGAAAAAATTGAAAAAGATAGGATAGTTGAAATAGTGAAAACCCAACCAAAGCAATTCCAACTAGTCCTACATTCAATCTTCAAGCTATCAAGCAGCAACAAAACAAGAAACAAGTGCATATTCACAGGAGACATTTATGAACTTTACAAATCAAAATGCCCCAGTACAGGATTAAGATCTTTGACTCAAAGAAGAGTATCAGATGTAATTGCAGAACTTGACATGCTGGGTTTGATTAATGCAAGAGTAATTTCTAAAGGAAGATTCGGCCGAACCAGAGAGGTATCATTAGGCATTCCAGAATCTCTACAACCTCAATTGATGAATCTCCTTGAGGAATCGCTAGGATTATAATATGCGACTAATAGATAAATTGATTGAAAAAGGAGTGTTGGTAGAACCTGAAATAGTTGAAACAGGACTTTTTGATAGTCTTAGTGAAAGTCAGCAAGAAGAATTGCTTAACGAAGACCTTGAAATACTATCTCGAGATCTGCTGAAAAAAATAATTGGCAAGCAAAAAGAGTCTAAGGAAACATTTGAAATCATTTATGACTACAAGCCAAAGCAAGAAAAAATAGATGTCAATATGTTTGTGAAGATGTTCAATAATAGATACAGAGAGTTAGAAAAGATTCTTCTCCAAAGATCTGAATTAGAAGGGGTGATGTCTATAAACAGAATAAAATCAGACAATGAAGGAAAAAAAGCATTGATAGGAATGGTGCTTGAAATCAGCGAAACAAAAAATAAGAACATAATACTAACTATGGAAGACCCAACAGGAACAATCAATGCAATAGTGTCTAAGAGCAGAAAAGATTTGTACTTTGAAGTCAAAGATCTGGTCCGGGATGAGGTCATAGGATTAACAGGCAGTAAATCAGGGGAAGTTATATTTGTGAATTCAATAATAAATCCAGACACTCCCCTCTCAAAAGAGTTAAAAAAGTCACCTAAAGAAGAGTATGTAATATTTATTGGAGACCCGCACTATGGCAGTAAAGTATTCCTTGAAAAAGAATTCAAAAAAATGATTTCCTGGTTAAATGGCCAAGAAGGTACTGAGGAACTAAAAAACATAGCGGCTAAAGTTAAGTATTGCTTCATCACAGGAGATTTGATTGAAGGGATAGGAATCTATCCTAATCAAGAGAAAGACCTACTTATACTTGATATTGAAGAACAGTACGAAAAATTTACAGATCTTATAAAGAACATCCCTCAAACAATACAAGTATTCATAATCCCTGGAAATCATGACGCAGGAAGAATAGCAGAACCCCAACCATCTTCATTATCAGACTTCGCGCCCTCTTTAAAATCAATGAAAAATGTCCATTTATTAAGCAACCCCTGTCTTGTAAAAATTGCTAAACACAAGAATTTTTCAGGAATTGACGTTCTCCTGTATCATGGATACAGTCTACCTTACTTTGCAGATACAGTAGAATCTATTAGAAACGCTGGCGGGATGAACAGAACAGACTTGATAATGAAATTCCTTCTGCAAAGAAGACACTTGGCGCCAACACACAGTTCCAATATGTATGTGCCATCAGAGACTGATGATCTGGTCATAAAAACAGTTCCAGACATATTTGTAACAGGCCACATACATAAAGTTAGCGTAGGGTCATACAGGAACATAACAACAATAAATGCATCGTGCTGGGGCGACGTCACAGATGACCAAATAAAAAGAGGGATAGAACCTCAGCCGGCGAGACTGGTTGTGTGTAATCTAAAAACAAGAGAAGTAAAAATAATCAACTTCTTAGGGAAGAGAAAAAAATGACCTTATCAATGTCAGAAAACACAAGAAAATATTTTGATACCATAGAAACACAATGCAAAAAAGCCCTTAAGATAGCTGAAGATTCAAGGAAAATAGGGTGTGATCCTACAAGAAAGGTTGAAATAAAGTTAGCAAAAAACATGGCAGAAAGGGTCATAGGATTGATATCTGTTGTATGCCCCCAGATAGTCGGAACAGGAGCAGAAGAAAGAATAATTGAACTGGAATCAGAATATGGTGTTTTGGACTGGAGAGTTGCATTCAAAATCGCAGAAGAAGTTGCAATGGAAAAATTCTGCAAGTTCAAAGACAAAATTGAGGCAATGGAAGTAGGCATTAGGACCGGCTTCACTTACGTGACTTTGGGTATTGTATCTTCACCATTGGAAGGTCTAACAAGCATAGAAGTCAAAAAAAGAAAGGATGGAAAAGAATACATCTGCCTAAACTATTCAGGACCAATACGTAATGCAGGAGGCACTGCAGCATCAGTGTCTATCTTAATAGCAGACTATGTTAGGAAAAAATTTAGTTATGACACATACGATCCTGATGAAAAAGAAAGGGGCAGAACATACGTAGAAATCAGCGACTATCATGAATATGTTACAAACCTTCAATACTTTCCAAGCAAAAAAGAAGTTGAGTTCCTTATGCGAAATATACCTGTTGAGATATCAGGAGATCCAAGCGAAAAATATGAGATATCAAATATCAACTACAAAGACCTTCCAAGGGTGCCCACAAACAGGCTAAGATCAGGATTCTGCCTTATCCACAGTTCATGCATCCCTTTGAAAGCTCCAAAAATCTGGAAGCAACTAGAAAAATGGGGGAAAGATATGGATATGGAACACTGGAGTTTCTTAGAAAAATTCTTGACTATCCAAAAAAAATCAAAGGCAGAAGGTGAAGTAAAAACAATGGACGACAAGATAACTCCTGATTTCACTTACATCAAAGATCTGGTGGCTGGCAGGCCTGTACTTGCTCATCCCCTGCGTCGAGGCGGATTCAGGTTAAGATATGGCAGGACAAGATGCTCTGGATTTTCAGCTCAAAGCATAAGTCCTGTAACGATGAGGGTTTTGAACAACTTTATAGCAACAGCAACTCAGCTCAAAGTAGAACGTCCAGGAAAAGCGGCAGCGTTTACTGTCTGTGATAGCATAGATGGTCCGATTGTAAAACTCACTAACGGCGACGTCGTGGCGCTGAAATCAGAGTCAGAAGCAAAAGCCTGCGCAGGAAGAGTGGCAGAAATAATATATTTGGGAGACGTGCTGATAAATTATGGAGACTTCCTTGACAGGGCCCACACATTAGTGCCTCCAGGATACTGCGAAGAATGGTGGCATAAAGAACTTCTGGGTTGTTTAACAGGAAAAAACCCGGAAGAAAAAGCCAAAGATTTTTCTAGAAAAACAGGAATAGAACAACAAGTGGCAGAAGAGATTTGTAAAAATCCATTCTATAAAAGGATAAGCTCAGAGAATGCAAGGACAATTAGCACTAAACTGAACATTCCTTTGCACCCCAAACATACTTTTTTCTGGGATGCCATATCAAACGATGAACTGGTAAGGCTACTTGAAGAAATCGCAAATGCATCGTTTGCAGAACAAAAAATAATATTTGAGGACGCATCCATAAAAGAAATTCTGGAATCGGCAGGTATACCTCACTTGTATGTGAACAAAACTCATATTGTAATTGAAGGCGCCGAAGCAAACTCAATAAGAATAAACTTTGGGATTAAACAACCTTCTGACGCCAAAAAAATGATTGAGCGAGTAAATAAAGATTTTAGTGTGCTGGAAAACCTGAAGATTCTTTCAGGAATAGAAATCAAGAACAAATCAGGGGTTTTCATTGGCTGCAGAATGGGCCGGCCGGAAAAAGCAAAGATGAGGAAGTTGACGGGAAGCCCCCACGTACTTTTCCCTGTAGGTGTTGAGGGCGGAAGATTGAGATGCTTTCAATCAGCAATGGATAAAGGGAAAATCACAGCAGATTTTGCAGTATTTGTAAGCCCAAAATCAGGGAAAGAAATTCCCTTGCCATTCTCTCACGAAGACAACTTGCCAGCACTTAAGAGATACTACAACCAAAAGACAGGCATAACAGAAATTGCTTCAGACGAAACTGTAACATACAGACGAAAAGCAATAGACATCCAAATTCTATTTAATCAAATGCTAGAAATACTTGGAGAAAAGATTTATCCAGACCTAATCAAAGGAGTAAGAGGTACAATAAATGTGGAACACATTCCAGAACACCTGTTCAAGGGCATAATCAGAGCCAAGCACGACATATATGTAAACAAGGACGGAACAACAAGATATGACTGTTCAGAAGTGCCATTAACCCATTTCACTCCAGAAGAAGTCAATACTCCTGTTGACAGGTTGATAGAACTAGGATACAAAAAAGACATCCTTGGCAATCCTCTTGTTTCTCCTGAACAAATACTGGAACTGAAAATTCAGGATATTGTAATCCCTTGCTGTACTGAAGCTCCAGATGAAGCTTGTGATACGGTGCTTTTCAGGGTAGCTAACTTTGTCGACGAGCTGTTAGTTAAATTGTATAAGCAAAAGCCATATTACAATCTCAAGGCAAAGAAAGATCTTGTAGGCCACTACATTATTGGCCTGGCTCCTCATACTTCAGCAGGATCTTTAGGAAGGATAGTGGGGTTCTCGAAAACACAAGGTTTCTTCGCCCATCCCATGTTTCATGCTGCAATGAGAAGAGACTGTGATGGAGACGAAAGCTGCATATTCCTTCTAATGGACGGGCTCCTGAATTTTTCAAACAAATACCTGCCGAGTTCGAGAGGTTCAACAATGGATGCGCCATTGGTGCTCACTTATAATCTTAACCCTTCAGAAGTTGATGACATGGTGTTCAACATGGATGTTGTCGACCAATATCCGCTTGAGTTCTATGAAGCTTGTGAAAAACACAAGAAACCAGGTGAAGTGAAGATAGATATCATTGATGGGCACCTGGGAAAACCATCACAATTTGAGGGCATGAAATTCACACACCCGACAAAGAACATCAACAAAGGAGTCCTTTGCTCAGCATACAAAACACTCCCCAGCATGGAAGACAAGCTAAAAGGACAGATGGCTTTGGCAGTAAAAATCAGAGCAGTAGATGAAAGGGATGTGGCGAGGCTGGTGATAGAAAAACACTTTATACGAGATACTAAAGGAAATCTCAGGAAGTTCAGCCAACAAGTTTTCAGATGTGTTGACTGCAATGAAAAGTACAGGCGTCCGCCATTGCTTGGAAGGTGCACATCTTGCGGCGGGAGAATAATATTCACTGTGTCACAAGGCAGCGTCATTAAGTATTTGAACCCAAGTATCAGCCTTGCCGAGAAATATGGTCTTGACAAGTACCTCCAACAAAATCTTGAATTGACAAAGAGAAGAATTGACGATTACTTCGGCAAAGATCCTGAAAAGCAGGAAGGACTGGGGAAATGGTTTGCCAAAAAAACCGTGTAATGTGCAATAGAACCTTTAGAATTTAGTAGTAACCCTATACTTGGCGCCGCAAGCTTGGCATGTCATGAAAAAAATGGTGCCGTCCTTTTTCAAGGCGGTATCTGGCTTTCCGCAATCCTTACAAACAACATACTCGTCGACAAACTGCTGTATCTTTTCATTAATCTTGGATGCAGGTACTTTTGAGCCTAGAATCAAGGCCTGCTTATAGAACTCTCCAGGTGTCGCCAGTTCCTTCAATATGTATTTCAACAAATTCTCCGGTTTCCTATGAATGAAAGAGGCTATCTGAATAAAATTAGTTATTATTGTTTTGTTGCCCTGAATGTGACCTGTGACCTTAGGCACGACAAACCTCTCACTTGCCTTAACAGTGTCAGGAAGGCTTTTTTTTGCCTTTTCAAGCATTTCTTCATATTCATTTGTCATGATTAGAAGAAAATTTGGCTGTATTATAAATTTTCGCTTCTAGAAAGCTTTAAATATTCAATACCAAAAAAACAGGACATGGTAGTTGAGTCTTTGATAACTCCTTGGAAGATGGAGAACAAGCCAACAAGAATGGCTTTTTTTGGATTTTTGTATGCGTCTGTAGCAATATTTCTTGGATTATGGGTGTTCAAAGCATATTCCAGCTTGATTATGGTGTTCCTAGCAACTATGGCCTCAATCCCTCTTATCTACAATACAATAAAGATAGAAGAAGAAAAAGGAAAGGAAGGCCTTGGGGAAAGGCATCTATTAAAAGAGCACTCTCGAGCAGTCAATGCTTTCATGTTCTTGTTTGTAGGGATGGTCCTTGCCTTTACTTTATGGTACATTGTACTGCCATCTCACACAGTGACAACACTTTTTAACAGCCAGACAGAAACAATAAATGATATTAACGGAAGAGCAATAGGGTTTACGATAAACGAAAAATTCAGCAGTTTCTCAAACATATTTTTGAATAATGTCAGAGTGCTTATGTTCTGCGTAATATTTTCATTCCTGTATGGAAGTGGAGCAATATTCATCCTAACATGGAATGCCAGCGTGATTGGAACTGCAATAGGAGATTTTATTAGACAAAAATTCAGTGCCCTGGCAGGAGCTTTCGGGTTTTCAAACCTGGCAGAATACCTTGCCGTTGTGGGATTGGGATTGACCAAATACATAATCCATGGCATTCCAGAAATACTTGCCTATTTTACAGCAGGGCTCGGAGGGGGAATAATTTCTGTTGCGGTCATAAAACACGACATGAAAACAAAAAAATTTGAGCATATACTGCTTGATGCAGCAGATCTTGTCTTAATAAGTTTGTTCATCCTTGTTATTGCAGCATTCCTAGAAGTCTTTGTAACACCATTAATATTCTAGAACAACACATCTAAATCACAATTTAATCACTATTTCAAAACCCACTAAAGCACTTTGACCTTTCCAGGAGAGCATTCAAAAATCTCACCATCCCTCATCAAAGTCTCAATGACCTTCTCAACATCATTTCCAGCCAATTCAGGAAGATTTTTTTTCACATCCGCGGCAGACAAGCCATTTCCGGAATCTTTTTTCCTGATTGTCTCAAGAATCAAATCACTTTTTGCATGATAATCATCTTTTGGCAGGCCAGTCATTAATGAACCCTCTTCTTCTCCTTCAAAGTCACGAGCAACAGCCTTGCGTATTGACAGCTCTTTCTTCCGTACATCAATCCAATCAGAACTCTCAATTTTTTTGACAATCTCAAAGCTCAAAAAAATCTCGTTATTAAATACGCGCGGCCGACCAATAACATTAACGATACTCCCCACATTAGGAATGCTGATTTTTTGTTCAAAGCTCCTTGCGGGAATCATTCCAGTCCCATCATCCAAGACAAAAGAATTTGAAGACTCAACAGCAACAATTATACCCATTATGTTTGCCCGCGAGATTCTGCCGTACTTTGTGAGAATGAAATTAGGGTCAAAACCTTCCTGAACAAAATATTTTCCTTCCAAAAGGTCACTTATACTGCACTTGACTGCTGTCTGGCGTGCAAAAGAGGTCGGCTCCATCTTAATCAATCACAGGAACGATAAAGTATTATTAATTATTATGCAATTTGACCTGACGGTAGAATAAATCATTTGCTGTAGCAAAAGCTAAGGCATCCTACTGATAAAACCCCTCTTAGGCTCAAAAAGGTCCCCACTACGCTTGAGCTTCTGAACAATCTCATCAACCTTGTCCTTATCTATGCCTTTGTTCAAAGCCTCTCTCTCCAAGTCTTCCAAAGGAATCTGCTTGCCCAAAGCAGATTCTAGCTCGCCAATAAGCTCCTTTATTGCAGAAATGTGACTTCTCTGCGAAGCACTGATACCTGTACTAATCCTGTCAATGTCAATCTTGCCAGTCTCTGGATCCATCCCAATCTGTGACAAGCAATGATGCATGAGATCTATCGCTTTTTTGGAGTCTCTCCTAGTGACCTCAGTAGATAATCTTACTCTGGCGCTGGCCTCTGCAAGCCTCACAAGGCCTTCAAGCTGCCTAGCAGAAATAGGTATGGACTGAATGTTAGAGCCTGAAGAATCACCCCCTGCATTTCTCATGCTCACGTAATAATTCTTTATTTCTTCCAAAGCGCCGTCAGTCATCACAGGAAACACTTTCTGCTTGGCGTAACTGATATATTTCTTGATAAAATCAGTAGGCAAATCTGTTTTTCTAGATTCCTTACTTTGATGGAGCTTTAGGATAAAAGAAGCCATGCTTTCATCCCTCTCCCTGTCAGGAAGGTCTCTCACAGGGAAAATAAGGTCGAACCTGTTGATTAAAGTGTTGGGTAGGTCAATCTGCTTGGCCAAAAGCTCATAAGGGTCAAAACGCCCGAATTTGGGGTTAGCTGCCGCGAGTACAGTAGTCTGGCTTCTCAAAGTCGCTTGGATATTGGCCTTGCTTATAGTGACTGTCTGCTGTTCCAACGCCTCATGCATGGCACTCCTGTCCTCGTGAGTCATCTTGTCAAGCTCGTCAATACAGCATATACCCTTGTTTGCAAGCACCAAAGCCCCTGCTTCCAGAGCCCATCCCCTCAAAAAATCATCCTTGACAACTGTTGCAGTAAGTCCTGCACCGCTCGCGCCCTTTCCAGACACGAATCTTGACTTTGGGGCAACATTAGTAATCCTCTTGAGCAACTGGCTCTTGCCGCTGCCAGGATCCCCTATCAAAAGAACATGAATGTCGCCTCTTATTGACACACCATCATCCCTGTGCTTCTGAACCCCTCCCATAAGCATAAGAAGCAAAGCCTCCTTGACTTTGGTGTGGCCGTAGATTGACGGTGCCAAAGAATCAACAAGCTTGTCAAACGCTTTTTTGTCCTCAGAAAATTTTCTAATCTCAACCATTTCCTTATCCATGATTACAATATTTGTAAAATCCTCCTGAACGGGCTCGATATTGTTGGCTTCTGCCAGTAAGTCAAACCTCGTCAGTGTCGAACCGTCTTTTCCAATAATAGGGATTTCCTTAATAATACAAGTGACCCTCACTTTGTTGCCAGGATTTGTTTTCTTTTCTGTAGTAGGGCTGACAAGATCCTGTTTCAAGAAAATGTCCAGTCGCTTAGGCTGTTCTCCGCCATCAAGGTCCTCTGGTGCTTCCTCCAAGACAATCTTCTGCACGTCAACTAATTCTTTAGAAAGTATCCTAAACTTGCCTTTCCTCCCGCAGGAATGGCATAATGGTGGTTCCTTGAACTTGATATCGAGCTGGATTGTGTTTATGATGTTGCCGCAGCTAGGGCACTCGAACTTTGCGCTAGTGACCTGAGGCCGCACATCAGACTTTTGTCTTACCAAGCCCTCAAGCTGTATGAACTTTCCGATGTGCTCTGCCCTTATGTCTTTGATGAAATACTGTTGCGAATGAGGCAGGTTGTTAAACCTAATCTTAAACTTAGAGAGGTCTATCCGCAAATCAAATTTTGATAGGCTGACTTCAGCTGCAGCAACAACATTTTCAGGATCTTCGAGCAAAGCTTCTGCAAGGTCGGGACTGTAAATAGAAAGGTCAGCGAAGTCAATAACAAGACGATTGGCTCCAGACTGTGTGCATTCGATTAACTTATCATAATAAGTGCTTTCCATGAACTCATGGAATTTGTTGATTTGTTCCTGCGCGTCCATTTTCTCAGCCTCAATAATAAATTCTTTTCTTTTACTAACTATCTTGCTTGATCAGACCAAAAATTTTCTTTCCTGCCCTAGGGGATATAAGCTATAGTAAATGCTCGGTTCACAGACTCACATCACTTTTTTTAGGTTCTCTTTAAGCTTATCAAGGGCTTCATTAACTTCTTCTTCGGATTTTGTGCCTGTGCAGACGACCTTGCCGTTGCTGAAAAGCAGGAAAGTCGCTTTGGCTTCCATAAGCTTGTAAACAAGGCCTGGGAACTGCTCTGGCTCGTACTCGGTATTCTCGAGCTTCATCGCCAGACTGTTAAGGTTCAAATCCATTCCAAGGGATCCAGAAGCCACAATATTCTGGATGTTAATCTTAGGTTTGATAGTAATGTTGATATTGATTTTTTTCAAAGTCTCAATAATCTTCTGGATGCTCTCCTCAACTTTCTCCATGCTCCTAGCGCCTGTGCAGACGACTTTGCCTGACCCGAAAATCAGTGCTGAAGTCTTAGGATCCTTTATTCGAATCACCAGACCGGGAAACTGTTCAGGATTGTACTCTGTGTTGCTTAAAATGGCAGCCATCTTTTCTAGAGGAATGTCATGCTCGAGGCTTGTTGAAACGACAATATTTACAACTTGTATGTCATGTCTTTTTGGTTTTGTGGTCATTGAAAATACCTCCATTTGGGAGATTAATAAACCTTACCCCCGTTTCATTTATAAATGAGCAATACCATTTTATTTATAAATGTGAGTATTGTGGGTTAATTTCATTAGAACAAATATATTCAAAAATTGATGACTCCTTCATTTCCTATGAAAAGAATTATTATGAGGTAGTTTAGAAGTTGATTTTTGTGTAATAGGGTTCCACAAGAAATAAAGGTTAGTCTGGATCGCTTCACAAAAATATTATTTAAACAACAGCCAAATTTTTTGTGATTTTTTCGGCATTAATTCATAATCATATTTTTAGGGACTCTTAACTAACCGTGATTGTAAGGCTTAGCAGTAGAACCAATACTTGTGCATTGAAACCCGCAAATAAAGGTATTATGAGGTTATCATCCAGTTTGTCAACTGCTACTTCAACAAGAGTCGCAGTAGTAGCCATCACAAGAATTATCGGAATCACAAGTACTTTATCAGGCAGGGTCTTCTCAAGCAAAGGATAGGCTTTTGTCAAAGGCCCTACAACAAGAAGGCCAATAAGCACATTGGTAAAGAATTCTGCAATACTGCCCTCCCAGCTCTTCTTTGGATGCCTGAATAGCTTGTGCTTTCCCAATGTTTTTCCGACAAGCGACGCCACAAGGTCACCGAAAGTTGTCATTAGTATGGCAATCACGGCAATCCAAAGATCGTAGATTGCTAGGGCAATAATGGCACCAATCAAAAAGAACGCGTCACCGCCAAGATGGTGGGTTTCTTTTGTACGCTTGTACTTGTTCATGAAACTCAGGAGTTTGTTCTTCATTCGTGTTTCAATACGAAAATATTCAATCTCAATGACCACCACGAGCAGGATAGCCAGCAAAAACAAGGCCAATTTTTGGCTTAGTGGAAAAAGCCACAAGTACAATATGACTATCAATAAAGAAGTAATGTGGACTGCCTTCCTTCCCAATTCCTGCTTGATCGTCCAAACCACGACTTTACTTGTAAAGATTCATATATAAGGCTTTCCAAAAACCGCAAGCTCTTGCTTCGTCGAAAAAAGAAATATTTATATATTACTGGAAATGTATTCCCACCAGGTGGAAAATCATGACAGCATCTGAAGAAGACAAAAAATTCTCAAAGCAATTGATAGGAAAGACAGTAGTCAGCAAGACAGGTAAGAGATTCGGGGAAGTAGGAGACATCATTTTTGAAACAAATTCAGGAGAACTCATTCATCTAGTGCTTGAAAATCCCACAACATACACTGAAAAACTCGAACTAGAAAAAACAAAAGAAGGAGAAACACTCATTCCTTTTTCAGCAGTAATCGCAATAGGGGATTTCATGGTTGTCAGCGAAGAAGACATAATTTAAGGTTTTTGGTGGTTTTATTACATTCTTTCTAAACCCTTTTTTCATTAAATTAAGAGGTGTAAAAACACATTTAAAGAGCCGATGATTCTCGTATGAAATGTCATATGAGATATGGACTGAAAAGTACAGACCAAAAAAGTTTTCTGAAATAGAAGGTCAAAAGCACGTAATATCAAAAATTGAAGCGTTAGTAAAAAAGCAGAACATTCCTCACCTGTTATTCGCAGGTCCTGCAGGAATAGGTAAGACAACATTGGCACTCGTTGTAGCAAATGAACTCTTCGGAGAGGGCTGGTCACAGAATTTTCTCGAGCTGAATGCAAGTGATGAAAGAGGAATCGACGTTATCCGAAACAAAGTCAAAGATTTTGCCAGAACAAGGGCTTTGGGAGACGTGCCATTCAAGCTGATATACCTAGATGAATGCGACAGCCTAACAAGAGAAGCCCAGCAAGCCTTAAGAAGAACAATGGAGACATATTCCAGAACAACAAGATTCATACTCAGCTGCAACTGGTCATCAAAAATCATCGATCCCATACAATCAAGATGTGCGGTCTTCAAATTCAAACCATTAGAGAAGGCAGAGCTGATGAAGCTCGTCGACAAGATAGTTAAGTTAGAGAAACTCACGATTGACGCTAGTGCAAAAGACGCGTTGTTCCAAGTAAGCCAAGGAGATGTCAGAAGGATGGAAAACATACTGCAGAGCTGTGCTGGCATGACGAACAAGGTGACAGAACAAGTAATATTTGATGTGGCTAGCGTGGCAAGACCTAAAGAAGTGGGGGAAATCCTAGACCTTGCTGTGAAAGGCAGGTTTCAAGACGCAAAAAATAAACTAATCTCAACAATGTTAAACTACGGCCTTTCAGGACTCGATATCATAAGTCAAATACAAAAAGAGATATGGAATCTTAGCATTGAAGAAAAAGCAAAACTGCAGATGATAGATAGATGCGGTGAATGTGAATTTCGACTAGTTGAAGGCGCGGACCCGTTCATACAACTGGAAGCAATGCTAGCAAAATTCTCGCTAATCGGACAGTTATCCTCAAAAAAATAGACTAAAAAAATATAAATTAATTAATGGAGTGATTGCCTTCTTAGTTCTTCTGCTTAAACAGGTTCAAAACTGCTAACGTCCCTTATGACCACTGGTTTCTCCACAAACTGCAAGTAAGTATAGTCCATTTCGACACGAATCACATCCTGAAAAATCCTGTTCCTGTCCTTGTCGCCCTTAAGAGTGCATTGAATGACTCTGGGTTCTCCCTGGAACAGCTGGATGTATCCAGTGTGACCTTGACCTAGCAGGGGGCACTCAACATCAATACCTGCGTTAGGATCCATGCTGACATCAATGTAAACCCAATTCTCGTAAAGGTTCGTTAAAGTATCCTCGCAAGGATACTTCATAGGATTTTCACTGCTGTGCTTGAAGATCATGCCAGTACCGACATGCTCAATGGTAAAAGATACTATGCTGTTCCTGCCTCCAGGATACTGCTTGACCTGTGTAATGTGGACGGGGCCTCCTGAATTGTGAGGAACTTTAAACTCGTCAACACTGCATATCTTGTCATCGCCCAAGTTTGCGATAATATCATCTTTTATGCACACACTTGCAGTTGTTATAGTCTGGTAATCATAGCACAATTCAGTCCTGATTAGCATCTCATCACTGCCCTGCAGGTCTGGCTTGTAGTTCAGATTATCAAAGCTTATGCTAGTGATATCCCCCGGAACTTCAGTGCCGTCAGGCAACTTTGCAGCACCCCTCAGAACTTCAAGGTCACTGTCAAAAAGCAAGTTCTTCCTAAAATAATCAGGGTCTCCTCCCTCAACAAAATAGCTGGGATTAATCCCTACAACACGGACTTCTGCGAAATCATCACTGTAAAACAAATCTTCCTCGCCAACATTTTCTACAAGGACCGTGATGGCAAAAGGGAACTGGCCGTCATCAAAAATCTCATCAGGAGGCGCCTGTTCCTGGTAGATCATCGCCAACCCTTCAATACCTCCTACGAAAGGCTGGATATTATTGTCAGGAGTGTCAGGTGAACTGCAACCCTGCAACAAGAGCATTGTAATCAAAGCCAATACAAAAGCAGATGCTTGTGCTTCATTCTTAATTCTCATATTCACACCTCAGGACTTCTTGTTTATAAATATTTTCAGTAAACATGCAGTTTTTTTCGTGTATTCTTATTGTAATTTCTCTTTTAATGCTAAATGTAATTGATTTGATATCGGCCACCTAATCTTCTCTACCTAACCCTCCGAATGTTTGTTCTAGCCTGGATTACTTCGCTGTAACCATACCATGCTTCAATAATCAGAGGAGCCAAGTAAGCATCTCTAGTTATGTAATCAAGATCATAACTGCACCGTATCATTCCTTTGCCAGACTCGTCAAGCCGGACTATCCTATTTTCAGGAATACAGTCCAACTGCCGGACATCTCGCGAGAACCGAACATCTCCGATAAGAATACGGTTGGTGTCAGTGGCTTTAACCCGCTCTTCTCCATAGTAAGGATCGCACTTCTGCAATGACCAAGGGCTCCAAACAACACCATCACCCTTATTCTCAAAATAGAATGTGAAAAAAATCTCCTTAGGAGTAGTCTCCTGCTCAACTTTGGTTAATGCAATAGGTGCTCCCTGACCTTTTGAAAAAGTCTGAGTCTTTGGCGTGCACACTTTCCTTCCAGGGCCATCAGGGAATGGATCAACGCATACCATGGGATCTGCGTACGTAGTATAAATGTAGCAGCTGGTGAACTGGAAAACCTGAGGCATCTCATCCAATCCAGTAGGCCAGCTCTTTATCTTAAGCAGGAAGTTCAAGTAATCCTCTCCTCCACCAGGATATGAAGGCCTGTCTCCCAACAAGATCTTGTTCGTGAATTCCCTGCCCCCATGCTTATCACTGATAAAATTCCTGCCGATTCCGTTCCTGAACATGGCAGCAAAATAGACTATGGCTCCTCTTCCATGATTGTAATAGCCAGAAGTTATCCAGTCAGTCATCATCTCCATACCAAAACTGGTCTCGCCAGTGGCGTCATCATAATCAATATCAACGATAAGCTCCCTGCCATCCTTAGTGAAGTAGTCTGTGGCACCAAAAATATCAAGAAGTTCACCAGCATTCACCTGACCGCTGAAATGCTGAATGCCATCACCTCCTACAGTGCCCGAGCCAGTGACTAGGTTGCCAAGACGGCATGCGAAACTGCTCAGCCATCCGCCATCATTGATAAGAAAGCCAGTAATGCCGCAGTCCACCCCCGCCTCCCTGTCAAGAAAAGTCTGCTGTTCCTCGAACATTCCAGGGTCATAGCCTGACAAGTACACTCCACCATATGAGTCAGAAGCTCCTTTATTGCTAATTTCCAACTGTATGGGGATTTCATTGGTCTCACCAGAATAATAGTATATTCTGTCAGGTATTGCACCCCGCGGAAGTTTCATACTAACGCCGTCATAGCCGACATAGTAGTCCCTGTACTTATCATTCTCGCTCTGGCTGTTTGAATCACTGCATGAGCTTATGAGCAGCAGTACAAAAAGCATAACAACAATAATCTCACTTTTTCTTTTTGCCATCTTAGTCACATGGAATGTTAAAGCATGCTTTCATTTTCAATGCACAATGCTCCTATTGGTAATCCCTATTTTAAATTTTTCCGTATCTTGGACATAAAATGTCTTTCAATAATTTTTTAATTATGCACTCTTAGGTCAATAATCATATTTGATTATCTTTTTATGCTCAATGTCTGCGAATCAGTTATTACATACATGTAAGTCAATTTAACCTGAAGTAGACTGAAGTAATTTGAAGTTGAAAGCAAGGAATATGCTGACGCATCAGATAATGCCTCATCATGAGTCTGCCTTGCGAGAGCAACGGCTTCCTCCTCAATAAATCCATCAGTCTTTATTTGGTCCTTCAGCTGATCCTTCAGCTGATTCAACTGATTCAGAGAATCCCTGACATAAATCTGGTCTTCTGAAGGCATAGTGCTTGTCGGGAGAGCATTGTATAACACCAAGTTTTTCATGACTCTCGCGAACTTACTCTGCAATTCATCCTGTTTTGACTTCAACTCAGCAAACATTTTTTCATAAAATCTCTGATAGTTGGAAGCTACGCTTGTGAAATCATTCTCATCTGCACTGCACCTCACCCTGGCCTCACGGTCATAAAGCCTGACTTTTTCAGGAGTGCAATTAAGCCTGAAAGCACCAAGAGTCGCTTCAACATTAACAATATCCCACTCGCCATCATCAAGGGTCTGGGTCTGGCAGGCTTCCTCAAAATTCAAGTCTTCAACAACATCTCTATCAAAAGTCCTTCCACTGCCTAAATTTCTAATCCAAATATCAAAGCTAGGCACGACAACACGGTAAGTCCCTTCAGGATTAGGGACATCAACCTTTCGCAACTTCGGCTTAACCTTTGTAATCGCCAAAGGAGCACCTTGCGACTCATAGTTCTTTGTTTCAGAATAACACACCTGCTCCCTAGGGTCTAAAGCGTACTGACTCTTATCAATGCACATGCTGTCAGCAAAGAATGTCGAGTAAGGATAGCAGAGTGAAAACACCACTGATGTCATAGGGTTGATGCGCTGGCCGAAAATATCATTCACCTTAAACATGATATCATCAATGATTGTTATCTCTCCAGTTGGAAAGTATTCTGACTTGCCATAAATCCAAAAAGGATAAAGTATTCCAGGAGTCACACCCTCAGTCCCTAAGCTCAAAGGGACAGGAACTCCTGCAACAGTATAAAGAGGAATCCTTATCGGGCCGCATAAGTTCTCGTAATCATGTGCAGTGTGAATGTACTTCAAATAAAAAGAATCATAGTTGATTCCCAGAACCGCGTATTCTGAAGGGCATAAGATGTCATGAGCACCCTTATTGTAGAATTTAATGGCCAACTGCACCTCATCACCCTCGTAAACAGTATCAAGACTGTTGGCCTTGAACACTTCCATGATAATGCCTTCAGTGCCAACGTGGTAGTTGATTGTCTCAGGCGGCTGCCATTTTCCATTATTGTCGCATGCGCTGATCAGAAAAAGCAAAAAGACCAGAAGCAATTGAATGGCTTGAACGAATGCTTTTCTTTGCAGAGTCATCATCAGCTTGGCCTCCTTATCATGACAGGCATGTCCCTGGTAAGGCTGTACTCATAATCAGACTTGACGGCAAAAGTATTGATTGAGATGCCTCCTTCGCCAAGTATCGAAGCAGGTGGTCCAACCAAGGTGCACTGGATTGTCACGTCATTAATGTCTGGCCTGCTGAAATCAATTTTTGACGCATCAAACGAATAGTTCTTGAAACCTGCAGGTAGCCCCTGCACATAAGGATTCACATTCAATACATCAATAGGAGCGCATGAATCAATTTCAAAAGGATCAGGCACGTAGAACTCCAGAGACTTTACGCTCATAATCCTGCCCTGTCGAGAATAGCCGTACTTGTTACCTATAGTAACGCCAAAACTTATTGGAATGTGAACCTTCTTCTCACCCTCGCTCTCTAAGAAGCTCAAGCCAATAGGCTGCGTGAGAGAAGATGATGGATTGACAAGCCCCAAAGTCACTGGACCGTTGGTGTAAACTGCCTGTGGCCTGTAAAGGACGCCAAGGTCATTCGCAAGCTTCTGCTTGTTAGCATAAGTACTCAACTCCTTCTGATTCATGAACGTGTAGGTCACATAACCATATGTGGTGAAATTGAAATTTGACATGAACACAACATAGACATTTCCAACCTTCAATTCAGGGTTCTCTGCCTGCATTGACTCAAAAGAAGGGAACTGGCACATGAGCCCCTGGAATGTATCATCAGTCAAAGGCACAGGATAGGCAGGGGTCATTGTCCCTGGAATCAAGTCAGCTTCTTCAGTGAGCAGGCTCCTACCAAGCCTCAAGTAGCAGTAGTTCTTCACCATAGGTTCGCCGACAAAACTCTTGCCAACCAGGTCTGCAAAGAAAGCCATAGGCTCATTAGGCAGGTACATTCCGCTGGTGGACGCGCGTATACTTTCAATATAAACCCCGAGACGCTGCTCCTCTCCCTGATTCGATTCGACAACTGAAAAGAATTCTGCTCCGACAGTACGGTTAACAATCTGGGTGGTAAATTTAGTAGTTCTTTCACCTATTCCATTGATGATAATCCTCGTACTCTCAATCAGAAACTTCAAGAAAGCCTCAACTCCTACACCAGGATCATAGCCGCTGAGCTCAATATTATCGCTGCCCAGCTTTACAGTCAAGGCAACAATGAACAGCAACAGCAAAGCCATGAAATACTTAACAACAAAACCATGAAGGTCTTCCCTGTTGGACGAGAAAAAAATGAACAAGAAAAAACCAGGAACCGCTACCAAGAATCCCATCACAAACTTCAGCACTTCTGCAGCAACTGCAGAAGAGGGTATTGCAGGAATAAGATGATTGTAAATGACTTCGGGAGCAAAAGCACTGTATGCAGCAGCTATTAGGCACCACATGAAGACCCTGAAGCTATTCTCGCCAGGAGTCCTCAGAGACCCCCACATGAATAGTCCAAAGAATGCCCACATAGGGAAAGTGATTTTCCAACTCAACGCAGTAGTTCCCATGAAATGAGGTATTCCATACTGTATTACCTGCAATACAATAATAACAACAATCATGAATGGAGGGAAATGAACTGTCAAGTGAGGCTTCTTGCTCATGTTAATATTGATTGTTTGCGCACCTGAAAGAGGCATTAGAATACCACCCCACTTTCAAATCTGCTTGAATGTTTAAGAAATAATAGCATCGTTCACCTCGTTTCTCATCATCTCCAAGATCAGGAATGAGTGTGTCAGGGATTATCCTGATTCTTTCAGTTCAATCCTTAACTCTGTTATATCCAAGTTATTCAGAGCAGGAGTTATTTTCACTGAATTTGTTCCTAATCTAATGTCATTACTGATATCCACTATGTAATATTTTTGTTGTGTATTGAATCCTTTGACACGGCCGTTTATGCTTACTTGGCCTGTTTTCTTGTAAATATCGTCAGTGAATATTATAACCAATCTGAGGTCTGCTGCGCCAGCTTTCACGTACTCATAGTCTTTAGGGTCCATCTGGAAATAAAAGACAGGAGTATCAGAATCTTTCAGCAAAGTCTTGAGAGAAATTTGCTCTATCCTGTAAGATCCAAGATCCGTCGCGAAACTCAGTGTATTGTCGCCGACATTCAAAGTGCCAGCAGATATCTCAATATTATTTTCGATACCGCAGTCAGGTATACCCGTGAATATCCTGTCTCCATTTACTGCCACAATAAGCTGACTGACTTCGCTAGGCAGGCATAAAGGCTTGTAAGATAGCTTGATAGTCTTTGCGCTTTCCAATTCATCAGAATTGACTGTGAACCTCTGGGTTGACATGCTTTCACTGGTGTCAAGATAATCTCCGCTGATAATAATATCTTCAAGCTGGTATTTGTTGACTTTCCAGAACGCAGCTCCAGGGCTAGAGACAGAAAAAGTCATAGTATTCTGATCCATCATTTGATCCTTGTTCAACCTGATAGGCTCCAAAGACCCTATAGGGATTTCTGAATCCATCAAAGGCTTGCCGTTGAAGTCAATCATCAGCCGTCCTTCACCCACCTTTACGTTGAACGACAAAAGAATGTTCGAATGGAATGAAGGGTCAACTAGGAAAGTAAAGTTCTTTGATTGACTGCTGAAAACATTGCGTTCAACATACAGGCTGTCAACCCTCTTGATTTCCTGAGCGTCAATCTGGGAACTAATTGTGAAAGGCAGCAGGTTATGCTTTATCTCACTGGAAGTGATAAAATTCAGCCTTCCGATATTCTCTTTCAGAAGAACTTTCTCAACCACTCCTGAACTTCCAGGACTTCCTGGAGCCCCGCCATTGTTGTCAAGAAGAGCATTCCTTTCTTCAGGAGGCAAGAACAAGATGTATGCGATTATCAGTGCGCCTATTATTGCTATAAGTACTGCTGAGCCGGTGGCAGTCTGTGCTCTACTGCCCTCAATCTTTCGTCGGTGCATAGTATGTTTTCTGAAGTGCTTGATATTTAAATGTAACGATTTAAAAGAGTGTTAAATCAAGCAATAGAATGCTTTAAGGTAAATTCCAATACATTCAATAGAAGTAATTGCGTGAAGACATGTAAGGTCTAGGAGTCAATCTTTGGTTGTAATTGTAAGGGTGTTGTCTGCTGTATGATCTTGAATTAAGGTAGGGCTGATAGTACTTTGGTAGGTAATTACTTCCAAAAGGCTTGTATATAACACTGGCTTGACCAAGATAAGGTGTGCTGTAGAGTGAGTTGCGCGAAGGTCTGTACAATGGTGTATTCTGCTTTGCATTGTATTGGGAAATCATTCCATTCGGAAATTCGAAAGTTCTGTACATACCAGGCTGATAGAGGCTTCTTGAAAAGTAGTAATCAGAATTGAGGTATTCCTTACTTGGTTTGGTGAGAGAGTAGAATGCATGGAAATTATAAGTGTTTGAGTAAGGGTATGCTGAGATGCTGGTCGGCAAGATTAGTAATAAAGTCAGAAGTACAGAAAAGATAATAATAGGTTTAAATACCCTAAAGTTCATAATTTTACAAGACCTCTTGCTAATCATTTGTCACTCTTACATTGTAGTAAAAGCAATATTCCAGAATCAATGAATATTTATAAAGATAATGATTTTAACGTACAATCATGAAAATCATCCATAAGGATTTGAAAGCAGGCAGCATTAGGCTGCTCGTGGACAGCATAGATGATTTGTGGCAGCTGTCCCAAATCATCGAAGAAGGAGACTCTGTTAGAGGGCAGACCCTAAGGAAAATCAAGGCACAAGGTTCTGAAGACTCTAGAACAGCAAAGACAACAAGAAAACCCGTAGTGCTAACAATCAACATTGAGAAAGTACAGTTCTCAGACTCAACAAACCACCTAAGACTACTTGGAATGATAACTGAAGCACCTGAGGACATCCCCAAAGGAGACCATCACACAATAGATTTGGAGCCACACCAGCAGATTACAATAATAAAAAAAGGATGGCTGCAATACCAACTAGATAAGCTCGAAAAGGCCACAGAATCAACAGGTTTGAAAAAAGTCGTTCTTGTATTTGACCGAGAAGAAGCGATATTTGTGCTCCTGACCGACAGAGGCCAAGAAATCCTAAGTGAACATAAGGGAAACGTGGAAAAAAAAGACCAACAGACAACAGGTAGCACCAACTTCTACAAAGAATTAAGCCATCTGCTCGACGAATACAATTCAAGGTTCGAGCCTTCAGCAATAATAATTGCGAGCCCGTCATTCTGGAAAGAATACCTTCAGCAGGAACTTTCAGACACAGTCAAAAAGAAATCAGTACTTGCAAGCGCGAGCCAGGTAAGCACAGCAGTAATCCCTGAAATCATAAGCCGCAAAGAACTTGCAGCCACGCTTGAGGAAGACGAAAATGCCAAAGAAGCGATGCTAGTGAACAAGGTGCTGGAAGCCGTATCAAAAAACAAGGCTTGCTATGGGCTGACAGAATGTCAAGAAAAATGTTCCTTAGGTCAAATCGAGATACTGTTAGTCACACAAAACCTCATCAGCAAGAAAAGAAAAGACAACGAATTTGAGGTTCTGGAAAGCACGATGAAGCATTGTGAGAAAACAAAAGGAGAAGTCCACGTATTATCCCTCAATCAGCAGCAGGTCGATGGACTAGGTGGGATAGCAGGAGTGCTAAGATGGGTTTGAAGGAAGAACAAGCAGGAAGAAAAACAGAAATAAGCGATAAGATATTGAATGCACTAGCAAAA
The DNA here is from genome assembly GCA_016929855.1 of Candidatus Woesearchaeota archaeon. GTDB lineage: Archaea > Nanobdellota > Nanobdellia > Woesearchaeales > JAHJEM01 > JAFGHY01. Next base: position 22,254 of record JAFGHY010000022.1, read on the forward strand.
GAACTTGTCGATAAGAAAGAACTAAGAAATCTTGACATGAAATTCGCAAAAGAAAAACTCAATAAAGCACTAGACGGGAATCAAAGCATAATAAAAAAACTATCTGGAAAAACCTTTGTTCAAATCCTCAGGACAAAACAGTACAAGAAACTCGAGGATGAAATCAGAAAAGAACTGAGAGAAATTTATGGCATGTTCTCGATAAATGTCAGCGACCAGAAAAAAGAGAATCTACTGAAAGAATATCTTGAATCAAAATCCAAAATCGCATTGCTTTCACTATTGAGGATGCATCGTTCAACAAAAGAAAGAGTTGACTTCTATGAATTCATCTACAAAGACATTTTTAGGATAACAGGAACTCCAGAAAAGATACTGGACTTAGGATGTGGCTATAATCCCTTATCATATGATTTCCTGGGCTGTACAACAGAATATATTGCAACAGACATTTCTGAAGAGGACTGCAGATTCCTTCAACAATTCTTTGACAAGAGCGGAATCACAGGACAGGCATTCAGCTTTGACCTGACAAAGTTCAAACCAACGCAATTCATTGAGAGCCTGAAGTGCGACTTGTGCTTCATGTTCAAGCTTGCAGATGTACTCGAAGCACAGAAAACAGGAATTTCGAAGAGCATAATATCAAGTATTCCTGCAAAATGGTTCGCAGTAAGCTTTGCTACAAAGACTTTGGGAGGAAGCAAGGAAATTCCAGTGACCAAGAGAAAATGGTTTGAGAACTTCCTCCTAAAAGAGGACATATCCTGGCACGAGATAGAAGTGGACAATGAAATCTTCTATATATTCAAGAATAAAAAAATAGGATTAGGCATCGACTAATCCCTGTTCCTCAACATTGAATATTGCTTCAGCATCCGGTAAATTTGGAGCGTCAACAAGTTTAGCGACGCGAGTACCTTTCTTGCCTTTTCTGAGGTAAATTCTAAATGTGCTGTTGTGGGCTACAATATGTCCTCCAATAGCTTCTGTGGGGTCGCCAAAGAACTGGTCTGGCTTGGACATGACCTGGTTTGTTACGTAAACCAGAATGTTATGCGTGTCAGCCAGCTTTGCAAGGATGTGCATGTGCTTGTTGAGCTTCTGCTGTCTGTCAGCAAGCGTTCCACGCCCGACAAACTCGGCCCTGAAGTGGGCGGTCAGGCTGTCTACTATAACGACGCGAACATTGAATCCTTGCTTAAGAAGATCTTCTGCTTTTTCGGCCAATAACATTTGATGGTCAGAGTTGTATGCTCTAGCGACCTTAACGTTAGCAAGTGCTTTTTCAGGGTCGAGTCCAGCACCTTTGGCGAACTGCTGGATCCTTTCGGGACGGAAAGTGTTTTCAGTGTCTATATAGATCGCTACTGCATCAGGCTCATCTATCTGGCAGTTGACAGCCAAAGCATGAGCTATCTGTGTCTTGCTAGAACCGTACTGTCCAAAGCACTCCACAATCGCACCTGTTTCGAATCCTCCACCAACTATTGTGTCGAAGTTCTTCGAGCCGGTAGTGATTTTCTTGACTTCAGCCCTCTTGCTAAGAATGTCTGTACCTGAATGGAATCCTAAGTCCATCATCTCCCTTGCAGCATGGATTATTTTTCTTGATACTGCTTCGCTGCACCCAGACGCTTCCACGACTTCTCCTGGTGTTGCTACTGCAAGACTCATCAGCGAGTCAAATCCTGCATTCATGAGCTTCTCGGCAGTAGCGGCGCCGACTCCAGGTATGTCATCAATTCCGACTGCTTTCGATTTCTTTGTCTTAACTTCTTTTTTTTGCTCTTCCATGACTATTGCCTCTTGTTCCATGAGAATCACCTCAAATTTATATGGCTTTAGTTTTCCCCGCAAATCATGGCGAGGTGCTCGTAAGCCTTCTGGAGGACCAGTGTTGCTTTTGGCAGGTCGTTCATCCTGAGATTGTTGGTTGTGTGCCATTTGTCGTCCTTGTCTTTGAACGATCTCTCGAACGTGACAGACTTGTATTCGTAAGCCTTCCCTTCTTTAGAAACAGACTGGTTTGCCCAGATTGTTGCGCTTATAGCGCCTGATCTGAATTTTTTTTCAGGCAGATTGCTGTTGTCAGAACTTGCGTCTGAACTCTTGTCTATATTTAATTCTTTAACTTTTTCCATTCTATGGCCTCCGTTGCTATTCGCATCTTCTTTCATTCCCTGAACTTTTCAGGGGGAAGCAACAGTACATGATATACACATATTGTTTATATACCTGGCGTGGGCATGTCCAGTGCAAACTTTAATGTTTAGAATATTTTGTCGACGAAGAAATTGTGTTGC
>JAFGHY010000023.1 GCA_016929855.1 Candidatus Woesearchaeota archaeon
GTGCCCTTCCCGACACTTGGTTTTCCGAGGAAAAGTATTCTCATAATCTCAGCCTTCCTGCATATTCAATGTCGCATTCAATGAATTATTTTCCAGTCCTCACGCTTCCAGTCATGAATCTCACTAGGCTTGAACCACAATGAAATCTCATTATCTGCCTCTTCTGTGTTGCCTGAAGCATGAACGATATTCCTGACAGGGCGCTGCTTCTTGTCTGCAATCTCGTAACTGTCAACAGTGAAATCTCCACGGATGGTGCCGACAGGCGCCTCTCGTGCATTGGCTGGTCCGACAAGTTTTCTGCCGATCTCAATGGCATGCGGGCCTTCCCAAACCATAGCAACAACAGGACCTTCCATGATGTAGGTCTTAAGCCAGGAATTGACTTTGCCTGCGAGCTGCTCATCGGTCTCTTTAAGGACTACACCTTTCTTCTGCCATGCTTTCCTTGTGTTGGTCGCGTTCTTCTTTATCCACTCAGGAGTCATCTGGTAATGATTCGCTGCCAGCTCCTCATCTGCCTGCACCATCTTGATGCCCGCAAGCTTCAAGCCTCTCTGCTCGAACCTCTTGATGATCTCACCGACCAGACCCCGCTGGACGCCGTCATGCTTGACGGCTATGAAAGTCTTTTCCACAAACTCTTGCATGTTAAACACCTCACTTCTTTTGCACCGGCTTCTTAGCAGGCGTGGATTCCTTCTTCACCTTTTCCGCCGGTTTCTTGTGCGCAGGTTCCTTCTGCTCAGGCTTCTTATGTTCCGGCTTCTTCTTCACTGCATTCATCTCCTGCTGTGCAGGCTTCTTCTCTGCAGCGTTGTGAGCCAATTGCTCTTTCTTCAGCTTCCTGTACTCAAGAGTCCATCTTGTGGTCCTTGGCTTGTGTTTCAGCTTGAGCATGTGCGTCTCGCATTTCTTGGAGCAGAAATCAAAAGTCTTGCCATCCTTCTTGATGTAAAGCTTTCCAGTCCCCGGTTCAATCCTTTTTTGACAAAAATCACATCGTGCCATTTTATTTCCCTCGTGATATGATACCTTTCATTGTTAAACAGATTGACTGCTGGCCAGATAATCAGTTGGCCCCACGGCCTGCCTTGTTCAAAGCCTTGGCCTCAATCTCTGTCTCTCTCAGCATGAGCATGTCACCGACCTGTACAGGACCCCTGACATTGCGCCGGATAGTCTTGTTCTGGTCACGGCCTTCCAGGATCTTGCACCTAACCTGGGTGGCTTCACCCCTAGTGCCTGTCCTGCCAATAACTTCCTCGACCTTGCAAGGCACGGCCTGAGTGAAAGAAACCTGACCCTTGGTGTCGGAAGCTTTGCTGTCACGCTTAGCCGTCCGCTCCTGCTTGTCCATCAATTGCTTTTGCTTGTCAGCCATCTTGAATCACCTGCTCACTCCTTCTTCGCGGGAGCTTTCTTCTTTGCGTCTGCAGGCTTCTGAGGCAGGACTTCGCCAGGCTTTGCCTCAACCTTCTCCTCGACAGGCTTTACCTCTTGCTTTTCTTCAGCTGACTTGCCAGCAGAATCTCCTTTTGCACTGCCTCTCTTTAATTCTTTCATGACATCCTTTGCATCTCCTTCGCTGATTACTGCAACGGCTGCCGTGGGCCTTCCCAGACCTGCTGCAGCCCCAAGCTCTTCCCTAGAGCCTACCTCAAAGTAAGGGATGTCCTTCTCCTTGCAGAGCATAGGCAGGTGCATCACCACTTCAGGCGGTGTGATGTCACTGGCAACAGCCACTATCTTGGCCTTGCCCCTCTCAATAGCCTTAGTCACTTCATTGATACCTTTCTTTATCTGGCCGGTCTTCTGCGCGACCTCTATAAGCTGGTACACATTCTCCATTTTTTACCTCCAGGAACAGAATAAGCTTTGCTCCTCGTTCCGCCTGAATTCGCCCATTTTAAGGGTTTCAGGCATCATTATTCATTGGAATGCTACAGAGAAGTTGGAAGGGGTTTTTAAAGGTATCGGGGTGGAAAGGTCTAATGCACTGCAACAAAAATACACTATAAAAAACAGTAAACGATTGATTAGAAGCCAATACAACAATCAATAGACATCAATAATTAATAGACATTTGACCAACAAACTTTAAATCACTACGCTATATTCGGTTGTGCAATCATGTAACTGCTGGGCCGTTCTTCTTTAGGTGTTGGGATTATCTCATCTCTTGTGACCATCCGTTGCGAGAGCAATCGAACACCACGTCCGTCCTCTCGTACACAATACTGCGAGTGGAGGGCCACTAGGTTAGCATCTTCGTCAAAGAAATGCAATGGGGAAAAAGGAATGACAAAATCAGCGTAATCACTGCTTCTGCCTATAACAAATGACTCTGCGAGCTTGCCACACTTGAATCTAACGACAGGACCCAGGCCAAAAGGCGAGTGCTTGCTCTCCTTCAGCAGGACTACTGAAGTATGAGGATATGCCTTGGACACTCTTATTCCTGTGTCTGTCCTTGCGCCCACTTCAGGCGGGACACTTCCGTCATAGTAGGAAAAATTATAGGGGACGGCGGATGCAAGGTCATATGTCACGTGCGCAAGGCGGTCTGGTTGGACGCCGTCACTCCTCCTGTCAATGAGCCCGACCCAGCGGAGGACGTGGTTTGTGGCATCGTAGACAAAAGCGCCGTCCTCTTCCATGAAAGAATCCATCCCTCGAGTGAAATCATCAATAGACCTTATAGGGATTCCTTTGGCTTCAGCCTGCGGATCTATGAGTTCATCCTCGACAAGCTTCTTTGTGAGTGTGTTTCCGTTGGTGATAATCATGGCACCGCCCAGGCTATTCTCCCTGTTCAGTTTAGGGGAATCATTCCTGACCCTATGCCAGAATACTCCGTCAGCATCGACACTGTTCAAAGCAACCGGCAGAATCTCCTGACAATAATATCTTACAGTCATTGCAAAGACATCGTCAGGTGTAGGTGTAAGTAGGTGAGGGGCCATGTATACGAATATACACAATACTATATTTATATTTTTCTGACATGAATTTTAATTAAATACCTATAATGAGCAATACATTTATTAAGAAATAAAAA
>JAFGHY010000024.1 GCA_016929855.1 Candidatus Woesearchaeota archaeon
ACAACAATTATGACTGCAGACGGCCAAGAGCAAGCCCTATACAAAGTCTAGCGACTTTGATTGTTGAAATCAATGATTTTAGCATGTCCTAAGACTCACCCTGACTGAGGCGCCGCCCTAGTCTTATGCGTCATTTTTGTTGCATTCACAAAATTTATATAAGCATTTATCAAAAACGAATTCATGGCAGGAAAGAAAGGAGTAAGTGTCGCAATGTTGACATTAAGTATTTTCATGGTAGGAATGCTGGCCAGTCTTGTGCTCGCAGGATATGAAGTGAAGCAAACAGAATCTTCCAGGACATTGACAGGTCTTGCAGTGAAGGAAAAAGATATACGGGCAGATGAATCACTTGATAATCAAGTAGTGCACGAAGGTGGAACCTCAATTGCCAGTGAACAAATGGCACCAACAAAGGACTTGACTCAAGAGCAGATGGATTTCTTTGAATGACATTTGAATGACTTCTGATTTTGCCTGCTAGTTTTTTTCGAAAGCTTTAAATACACCACGACGTAGAAAAATACCAATGGTCACACAATCGGTGTTGGCGGGGACGCTGGCTTTTTTGGACAGGATAGGCATATTTGATGTAGTATTACCATTTGTATTGACATTCACGATAGTATATGCGGTGCTGGAGAAAACAAAAGTATTTGGCACAGAAACAATCTTCAAAGACAACGACTTTGAAAAAGCAAGTCAGATCATGCCAAGAAAAAACCTCAACGCCATGACTGCATTCGTCGTGGCATTCTTCGTAGTGGCGTCAGCAAGGATTGTGGCGATAATAAACCAGGCATTGGCGCATGTTGTCGTACTTCTTGTCCTGATAGTCAGTTTCATGATGCTCATGGGAACCATGTACAAGGGCAACGAGCCGTTCGAACTCCCTAAGGCATGGAAGATTATCATGGGCATAGTCATGGCATTAGGCATTGCGCTGATATTCCTTAACGCAGCAGGAGTCCTTGACGTGTGGTGGTACTACCTGCTCAGGAACTGGGATACTAACGCAGTGAGCGCAATAGGACTACTGGTACTTATCTTAATATTCATGATGTTCATAACAAAAGGAAGCGCAACAGCCAGTGGAGAGGGTTCGAGCGGTTCCTCAAGTAGTTAACAATAATTTCATACTCGAGGTGAAATAGATGGGATTCGGAGACTTTATATTTTGGATGGAGGACGTAGGAATAGCAGATGTGCTGTTGCCGTTTATTTTGATTTTTACTGTAGTATTCGCAATACTGCAGAAGACAAGGATACTGAGTGGTGGCAAAACCATTACAACGCATCATAGGAATATGAACGCTATGATAAGCATGGTAATGGGTTTTGCAGTTGTTATACCTCACATAACAGGAAGCTATCCTTATGGCGCTGATGTCGTAGAGATACTTAATGCAGCAGTACCTAAAGTCAGCTTGGTAATAATCATTGTGCTTATGATTATGGTGTTGCTGGGATTGTTCGGCTGGGAATTCGCTGAGCCAGGTGAAGAAAATACTTGGGCAGGAATACTGGGAATAATAGGCGTACTGGTTGTTGTATTCATATTTGTCAGCAGTTCAGGTTGGGGGAATACATACCTTCCATACTGGCTGCAAAACGTATTGGACTCAGAGACGAAGAACATTATAATAATGCTTATTGTTTTCGGACTGGTTATCTTCTTCATAACAAAACCTGAAAAAGAAACCGAAAAGAGAGGAAGAGGTTTTGCCAGCTTGTTTAAGAAGCTGGATTTCGAAGGAACAAAGTAAATTATTGAGTTGAAAACATGGCATCGACATTCCAAGGACTGGCACTGTTTAGCACACTGAATCCCATATTCGTATTCCTCCTAGTGTTCGTGCTGTTGTACGCAGTTCTTGAAAAGATGTCCTGGGTCGGCAAGGACAAGAAAGGTCTCAACGCACTCATCGCATTGTTCGGTGCACTCATTGTTGTCAGCTCAACAAGCGCGACAAAAATGATATCTTTCATGGGGGCATGGTTCTTCGTGCTCTTTTTCTTTGTCATAATGATGATCATCGCTCTTGGTTCATTCGGCATGAAGGAAGACACATTTGTTGCGGCCATCAAGTCAGACAGGCTTTACATGTGGCTGATAATATTCGGCCTTCTCATAGCAATATTTGCATTCGGCAATGCTTTCGGTCAGAGACTTCTTGATAAAGGAAGCGATCAAGTCGACGAGAACGGCGTTCCGATTGTAGTACAAGAGCCAGCAGACCAGGTCATTGTCTATGACGATGCAGGAAATCCTATATACGTTGAGACAGACAGCAACGACTACGGCTCGAACGTCCTGCAGACAATAGTCAACCCAAAAGTTCTTGGATTCATAATAGTGATTCTTATAGGCTCTTTCACTGTGACATTCATGACAAAACCAAATTGATTTTCTAACTGATTTTTTTATTCGTAAGTATTATTGTATGTATCAGATATTGACCACGAATAATCATGGATAATTACATAACTCTGTCTGTGGCATACAACTCTTTCTGCAATGCCACGCTCATATCATTGAGTTCATTTCAGAGTATAACGAGTCTGTTATTTATTATCGTAGAAAACAACTAAGGTTCGCTAGGTGGCATTGCCTGAGAAAATCCAACACATAAGAAAACAAAAGTAATGATATTACATCCTCGGCGGATTAGGCGGCTGGTTATTCGACTGGCTGTAACCCTGTCCTCCCTGCATCCTGTTCGCAATATTATTTAATTCCTGGACATTCTTAGTGAACGTAGGCAGGATGTTAGAGAAGACCTTTTCCATAGCCTTCAGCTCTGCACCCACGTCAAGAATGTTCTTGTCATAATCAGAAATCTTGCCTATAAGTGCCTTGTGAAGATTGTCAAACTGGCTCTGCAGGTCCTTGAACTTCTGCTCAATAGTGGTTATCTTAGTCTCTGTCACGTTCTTCCACTCAATGACCTTCTGGATATCCGCAACCATATCCTTCCATTTCTCGTCAATAATCGCCTCGACCAACTCCTCAGTGTCAGAACTCGTCGGATCCAAGCTCACGTTAACAGGTGGCGCTGCAGGAGCCACTGGGCTCGGAGCAGACATTCCTGAAGAATATGCTTGGGAAGGCCTTGGTGCAGCAGACCCGGTGTCTTCACCGTAATAAGGTTGCCCTGCAAAATCTGTGTCCTGCGCTGGAGGAAATCTCTTTTGAGGAACGTCTTGCGAGAAGGACGGTTGTGTGCGAGATGATGGTTTAGGTGCAGGAGTCTGCTGAAAAGTAGGTTCGTTGAATACTTGCCTGTTCTCCATAGGTTGAACATCCATGGTGTCCATTTCAGGTTCAGACACTCTCTCAGAAGAGGGGTCATTGCCTGACTCTGCCTGAGGACCTGCACCCGGAGGGTAATCCATTTCAGTAGGAGTGCTTTCGTCAAGAGAAGGCTGTCCATTAGGCTCCATTTCCACCTGGTTCATGGCATCAAATATCTGAGTCGAAGAGTAACCGTCATTCTGCAGTGCAGTAATAATCTGCGTGTTGTCAAAACCTTGCTCCCTCATCTTCTTTACGTGCTCAATAGGTATGTCATTAGGCATTTTGCTCACCTGCATGCTTGAATTTTATAGGCTGCCAGAAACTCACATAAGTATCGAGTTCCTTGAACTCATGGCGTTTAACAGCGTTCTTTATCTCGCCTTCTATGATGTCCAGTTTGTCATGAATCTCATTCAGCATAGACTTCAATTCCAGCAAGCCTTCCCTCAAGGATTGGATCTCATCATTGAAGTCCTTCTCTGACTCAAGAATACTGTGCTCAGTTACCTGGGTTTTCTTTCTCAGGTTGATGTACCTTTCCTCAAGAATCCTGATTCTCGAGCCCAAATCACCTACATTTCTAGTAATCTGATCAAGGATAGTAGTTTTCTCCGGTTTCTTTGATTTTGTGAAAGGATCATTGTCCATATTGATTCCCACCTCAAGCTAATACAACACCTTCTCTTCCAAATTCACAATAATTCACTATATTTGTAATCCTTTATAAAACTTACTGACAAAAATATGATTGGAAAAGATTTATATACATAAAACCCGAGTTCAAGCCAGTAAACTTATAAATGAAAAGCCTGATATTCAAACCAGAAGGGAGGAAACAATCGTATCACGTTTAGGTTGTGGGATAGGATTAACTCATATTGAGGTGAGCATTTGACATTATTTGGCAAGAAAGAAGATGACATGTACACATTGATTCGCCAGGGCGGAGAAGCCATCCTTCACATAAACTATGAATCCTCCCCAAAGATACCAAGTATTGAAGATGATGAATTCTGTATGTCAGAGGTTGTAAACGAGCTTCTCAAGAACCCTGCCGCAAGCAAGATAGTCTTCAGCCAAAAGCACGACTACGAGTATGACGAAAGCCAGACCGCAATAATCAAGGAGATTGCTGAGCTGTACAACAGGCTCGCAAAAAATAAGGATATGCTGAGTATTCAGGCTCTCACCCTGCAGGACCTCCAGGACAAGTACAAAGAACTTCATGAGATAGTCTTTACCAAGCTTCGCAAGGACCCGATAGGAGCATACGTGCACATAAAAAGAATTCTCCGGCGGGAGAACATCCTACTGGACAAAGCCATCTCTGAAGAAGAGGAAATTCGCACAAAAAAGTACATAGCAATACTGGAATACATATCCCAGGGCTTGGAAGACACAAAAATAGTAGCCCTGATCAAGAACCAGCTGGCAGGATATGACATAGGAAACAGGGAGTTGTACAGGAAAATCTTCATGCCAATCATAAAGCCTGACTTCATGTTCACAAAGCTCATGGCAACGTACCCCAAAGGAGGGGAAGAGATGGCTTCTTACATGATTGGAGACACTGAAGTGACAGTGTTCAAGCTGAAGGACAGCGTGCAATACATGTACCACATAATGCCGCCAGAATTCAAGCTCAGCGAAGAGAAGTATGAACTGCTGGACAGCGCGCGAAGAATTCTGGCAGAGCACAAGCCAAAGAAAAAGGAATTCGTCGACCCTGAAAGGATGCGCGAAGTCTTCGTGCATGTGGGGCAGGACCTGCTCGAAGAGCTCGCAGAGTTCAAGAACCTCACACTGACAGGTGAAGAGATAAGGGATTTGACGCAGATACTAATTAGGTACACAGTAGGATTCGGTCTGATTGAGGTGCTGCTCGCTGATGTTGAAGTCCAGGATATCACAGTCAACAGCCCATTCGGAACAACACCAATTTTTCTCGTGCACGGAAAATACGGGGAGTGCAAGACCAACATAATCCCCAGCATAGCAGACGGAGAAAGCTGGGCCTCCAAGCTCAGGCTCATCTCAGGAAGACCGCTTGATGAGGCAAACCCTATACTTGATACGGAAATCCTGATACCTGACGTGGCCAGAGCGAGAATCGGTGCCATTGAAGAGCCATTAAGTCCAGGAGGCGTAGCATACGCGTTCAGGCGCCATCGTGACCACCCATGGACCCTGCCATTGTTCGTGAAGACAAAAATGTTAAACACTCTTGCTGCCGGACTCCTGTGGTTTCTTATCGACGGCAACAGGACCTTCCTCATAGCAGGAACGAGAAGTGCAGGAAAGACATCACTTTTAGGCAGCATGATGGTTGAGATTATGCGAAAATACAGGATAATAACAATAGAGGACACTCTGGAACTGCCAGGAAATTACCTGCGCAAGCTAGGATACAACATCCAGCAATTGAAAGTCGCTTCAGCCCTCTCGAGAGGAGGCAGTGAAGTTCCCGCAGACCAGGGAATAAGGACAACGCTCAGGTTAGGGGATTCAGCTCTAATCGTCGGAGAAGTCAGGAGCACAGAAGCCAAGGCATTGTACGAGGCGATGCGCGTCGGCGCTCTAGCAAATGTTGTCGCCGGAACAATACACGGCGACAGCCCTTACGGAGTATTCGACCGCGTCGTCAACGACCTTGAGGTTCCCAGGACAAGCTTCAAGGCCACAGATATAATTGTCGTCGCCAACCCGATAAGGTCAGCCGACGGTCTCCACAAGTTCCGTCGCGTGACATCAATCACAGAAGTTAGGAAAAAATGGGAGGACGACCCCTTGAGAGAAGGAGGGTTTGTTGAACTGATGAAATATAATGCAAAGACAGATGAGCTGGAGCCGACAAGCGACCTGTTAAACGGTGACAGCGAAATACTGAAGGCGATAGCGGGTAGCGTGAGGGAATGGGCAGGCAACTGGGATGCCGTCTGGGACAACATAAACCTGCGTGCCAAGTGCAAGAGCTTCATACTTGAAACATCAAAGAAATTCGAGAATCCTGACATGCTTGAGGCAGAGTTTGTGATTCAGGCGAACGACCAATTCCACAGGATATCAGACAAGGTTAAAGACAAGAAAGGAATGCTTGACAGCAAAGCAATATTCTTTGAATGGTCTGAATGGGTATTGCAGCAGGCGAGAAGGTTCAAGCAGGAACAGCTGAAGCAATGATTTGGCTGAAGCAATGAGAGTTTTCAGCAAATTATTTTATTATTGATTTATTTGATGATTCATTTGACGACACACATTTCATGGCAACCAAAAGAGCGCAAAGCGCAGGATACCAGAACATAAAATGTCAGAAGACTACGAAAAAATAAAAAAGAGAGTCAAGAAAAGACTCAACCAGGAATTCCGAGATGATGATGAAGCTTATGATCCAGTAAGCACCAGAGAATATGATGAATTCAAGAAAGACTTCCTCCCTACACACCTCACTTTCTACGAGAAAGCATGCAATCTTTCTGAAACAGTACTTAGGCTTTCTCCTGACAAGAAAAAACTCCCTCAGATGATCAGGGATATCGAGACATGCCACCTGAATATAACCCCGACAGGCGCGTACAGCTTTGCCATACTAGGGCCGATGCTTTTCATAATCTTCGGCGCCCTGCTCGGATACGGGTTACCTATACTGTTAGGATTGCAACCGACAATATTCTTTGTTATGGTAGTTGTCATGGGAGGTTTTGTCATGATGATACCCCTGCAGAAGCTCCCTCAGTTCTTTGCTGACACTTGGAGGATGCGGGCTTCAAACCAGATGGTGCTATGCGTGTTTTACATGGTAACTTACATGCGCCACAGCTCGAACCTTGAAAAGGCAGTTGAGTTTGCGGCTTCACACCTCGGACCTCCACTAGCCCTTGACCTGAAGATGGTATTGTGGGAGCTCGAGACGCAAAAGCACGACAGCATCAAAGAAGGTCTTGATGAATACCTGAAAAACTGGAGGGGCTACAACCAGGAATTTATAGAAGCAATACACCTTCTTGAAAGCTCATTGTATGAATTATCAGAAGACAGGAGAGTGAACGCCCTTGAAAAAAGCCTTTCAGTCATGCTCGAAGAGACTTACGAAAAAATGCTGCATTATGCACACAACCTGAAAGGACCAATCACGACATTGCACATGATGGGCATAGTCCTGCCAATCCTTGGCCTTGTAATCCTGCCACTGGTCGTAAGTTTTCTGGAAGAGGTAAAATGGTATCACATATCAATGCTATACAATGTCATCACACCAATAACTGTGTACTACATGGGAAAAACTATCCTGGCCAAAAGACCCTCAGGATACGGTGAAACAGAAATCGCAGAATACGAGCAGAAGAAAAAATCAACAGCAGGACCAATAATGATATTCATTCTTTTCATCTTGATTGCAGCCATCCCGATAATATTCCATTACGCCGACCCCAACTTTGACATAGTGTATGACGGAGAATCCTTTGTCCTCCTCTCTGACCTGGACCCGGCACAAAAGCCGGTATATTCCTTCCTGGGATACGAGTACAGGTCCGACACCAGCGGAAACGCAGTAGGACAGAAGATAGGCCCATTCGGGCTGGGAGCAACGATACTCAGCCTCGCAGCGCCGCTTTCTGTAGGTTTAGGCCTCGGATACTATTACAAGAACAAGTCTTCGGACGTAATCAAGGTCAGGAACAAGACCAAAGAACTCGAAAAAGAATTCGCTTCAGCACTGTTCCAACTGGGCAACAGGCTCGGCGATGGAATCCCTGCAGAACTGGCATTCTCAAGGGTCAGCGAGCTCATGGAAGACACCACCTCAGGAAGGTTTTTTGACATGGTGAGCATCAACATCCAGAAACTTGGGATGAGCGTCAGCCAGGCAGTATTTGACAAAAAAATCGGTGCTATAAAATCATTTCCCTCAAATCTCATCGAAAGCAGTATGAAAGTTCTCATCCAATCCGCAAGGAAAGGCCCGAAGATTGCCAGCCAGGCAGTAATTAACGTGTCAAATTACATAAAAGAGATGCACCGCGTAGAAGAAAGGCTTAAGGATTTGATGGCAGACGTCATGGCAAGCATGGAGGCACAGATAGCATTCCTTGCACCGACAATTGCAGGGATTGTCGTGGGCATAACGAGCATGATAACAAGAATCATCGGGAGTGTGTCCAGCAAGATCCGAGAAATTGCCACGGCAAATCCTGAAGGAGGATACGGCGCCCTGCTCACTATGATGGATCTAGGCCTGCCGACATACCACTTCCAGATAATCGTTGGAATATACGTGGTGCAGATAGTATTCATACTAACAATTCTTGTGAACGGAATCCAGAACGGCTCTGACAAGATCAGCGAGTCATACCTGCTTGGCAAGAACCTCATACGCAGTACACTTCTGTACGTGATCATCAGTCTGTTGATAATGGTTTTGTTTAACATCATTGCGGGCAACGTGATTAGTGGTGGAGAAAGCACATTCTAGGCTATAATGTGATAGCACATTGCCGCCTGGCGAGCCTTAGAATTTTCTCAGCGATGACATATAGCAAAGTTGTGATGCTCCGCGAAGAAATAATCGATGCGAGCGCGGCAATGTAAAAACATGTCAGATGGTTTAACAATAAGAAAATGGTAGGAAGTGAGGGCGCTGGGATTTGAACCCAGGACTCCTACGTTTCATAGCAACCGGAGCTTGCCAGACGCATTCTCCGAATGCACTTCAGCGTAGTGCTCTCCCAGTCTGAGCTACGCCCCCACATATGAACGCTTGAATTTTCACCCTACTTGGCCTTTTCGAGCTTGCCTTTACGTCCACTAGTAACTTGCAGGTTGCCCATCCACTCGTTGACATAACCGTCAACAACATTGAGCTTGTCACCAGCCTTGACCATGTCAATCTCCTCATTCCACAATGTCAAAGTCACTTCGCCTGAATCGTCCTTGATCTTTGCGTTGGCAACCCTGCCTGACTTGCCGAACTTCGTGAATTCTCTGACCTCAGATATTTCAGTCACTTGAACACCTTGCAGGTTCACTCCCATTTGCTTTGCCTTTAATTCTGAAATCTTAATTTTTATCACCTGATTAGAAGGGATTCTGAGGGGTTTAAATATGTTTTGCTGGGCTGTCTACTGATTATTTGTGCTGTACACCATTTTTACAAGCTTATGGAATCCTTTAACTAAATCAGTGGTCTCGTCCGTCTTCAAGAGTTCGGCAGGGGTTATCCAATTGTATTCTGTGTGTTCCTTGGAGAGTTTTGGAGCAAACTTTTTTGGAACACGGGTATAGAACACAAAATGTCTTTTTAGGATTAAGAACTTACCGTTGCAGTTAACAAACATTCCAACAGTATGAACTTTGGATTTCATTTCAGGTCCTTGAACACCACTTTGTAGGAAATAAGATCTGCAAGAATCTTGTTCAGGTCAGTAATCTTCACTATTTTCTGCTCTTCAGTGTCTCTGTCTCTTATGGTACAAGTGTCCTTATCCTTGCTGTCATAATCTACAGTGATGCAGTAAGGAGTGCCGTCCTCAGCAGCACGCAGGTATCTCTTGCCTATGCTTCCAGACTCGTCATAAAACACCCTGAATTCCTTGTGCAGATCATCCATGACTTTCCTCGCCAGCTCAGGAAGACCGTCCTTCTTTTGCAATGGGAAGATTCCGACTTGATACGGGCTCATGCTCGCAGGCACCCTGAAGACACTCTTGCCTTCAGTGACGTGCTTCTTGTCATAGAACAAGTCCAAGAGGATGAACGTGGGCCTATCGACACCGAATGCTATCTCAAGCACGTGAGGCACTATCTTCTTGCCGTCGATATTTATGTAAAGCTCTTTCTTGCTGAACTTCGCATGCTGGGTCAAATCATAATCAGTGCGGTCGTGTATTCCGCACATCTCATACCAGCCGAAACTATTCAATTGAACCTCGACATCCCAGGCGTCGGCAGCGTAAAACGCTTTCTCATCAGGACCGTGCTGGCGCAGGCGCATCTTCTCAGCAGGAACACCCATGTTCAAGAAGACATTGTAAGCCAAAGCCAAAGTCCAGCCATAGACTTTGCTGTTAAACAGCTTTTTGTCAAACGCCTCCTTGACAGTCATGATTTCAGGCTCCTTGTGCAGCTTCTGCATATTCCAGCTCCAGAAAGGAAGCTTCTCATCATCAAAAGAACTGTAAAACTCGTCATTCTTCTTGTCAGGATCCACGAACCACTGCGCCTCAGCCTGAGTGAACTCCCTCACCCTAAGCAGGTACTGGCGCGGACTTATCTCATTACGGTAAGCCTTGCCAATCTGGAACACACCAAAAGGAAGCTTTGTTCGGAAGAACTCAGTATATCTTAAGAACGGCAGGTAAGTGGTTGTGGCGGTTTCTGGCCGCAGGTAGCCTGTCTGGTCAAGGCCAATGTTTGTCTTCATCATAAGGTCATGCCTGGTTATATTGTTCTCAAACTCTCCCCCGCAGCTCGGGCATTTTGATTCTGGAATGCGCTTAAGAAGCTCCTCATCGCTTGGCTCAGCAGCCTCCTCCTCTGCAAGCAGAACGTGGTCCGCCCTGAATGTCGCGTGACATTTACTGCAGGTCACGACAGGGTCAGAGAAATTGCCCAAATGGCCCGAGGCCTTCCATACCTGTTCTGGCATGATAGTAGGGCACTCGACCTCCATGAACATATTCTGCATGAAAGTGGTCCTGATGGCCTGCTCAATATTATTCTTCAACAGCTTGCCCAAAGGCCCATAAGTGTAGAATCCAGCCATCCCCCCATAGATTTCAGGGCTCGGCCCCCAAACAAAACCCTTCTGGGCGCTGAAAGCCAGCACATCCTGCAAATGCTTGTTATCCATAGCACTTCAGACTAATTGATTATTTATAAAAGTTATTGGTATCACAGCAACAGTCCTGCAGAAAAAGACAATATATTGCAGGTGATTGACACTCCCAAAGCAAACTTCCACCCAACTTCCAAGAAATACCTGTAAATAACCATTTCAACAAGTATAGCCAGGACTTCGCTTGTAAATGTGTAAAATCCAGAAGGGACAATAACAGGCAGTATGAACCACAAGTAAGGGAGTGTCAGGCAGGATGCAACTGCCCCCACCAACACCAGCTTTAGGACACCAACATTTTTCTTCTTCTGATATTTTCTGAATATAATCAGAAGGACCGGAATTTCAATAACCAGTGTAATGATAAGAGAAAATAAGAAATTCAGTTCATAATCTATGTTAAGGTTCAACATTCTTCAACAGCCACTTCCAAAAATGCCTTTGAAAAAGCACCCGATAGATTTCCAAAAACCTCTGCCAGGTTCTTTGTCGCCATCCAAAGTCTGCTCATTCTCCTCTTCTGACTGGCTGTTATCAACAGATTCATTCCGGATTTCATCGTTCAATTCATTCTCATCATCTGTAAGTTCTTCTTCAGAATCCTCTTCAAAATCATCTTCGTATTCATTTGTGTCGTCCAAAGTATCTTCATCATCGTCTGCAGAAAGAGCCTCATTATCCAGTTCAGGAAGGACAACTTCAGGCGCCTCAAATTCCCGCACTCTGTCTTCGCCATTTGAATAATGTGTAGTCTCTTTGTATTTGTACAGAACAAGTTCTGTTGACGGATGGCCTGCGAGCTTATACTCAACATCGACTCTTTCAATAGGGCTATCCTCGTCTACCACAAGGATTCCCATAGGAATGGCTTCATAAAGAATATTCAAATTGTCCAAAGTAGACACTTGAAGATCATTTAACTCAACACCTTCAATATCTTCACTGAAATCCCAGTAAAGAG
>JAFGHY010000025.1 GCA_016929855.1 Candidatus Woesearchaeota archaeon
GACTTTGGGATTGTAAATCTCACACTAAAGTACTGGGTATTCATATCCCCCAAGTAAATCTCGCATGCGAGATTTACAATAAAAAGAATTAATACTACTTATTTCAATGTACATTTTATTCCAGACAGTCCAAAAATCTGCTGGCAGATTTTTGGGCTGCGACCACACCTACCTCATTTTCTCGAAGAGAAAAGGCAGTACATCCCGATTACTAGTATAAAAAGGATTTCCTAAGCAGTATCAAAGCAGATTCATCAAATGTCAGCTCCAAGAGTATCTGCAAGAAGTATGTTCGGCGCTTTGCTGAATACTGGACTGCCGCCACCAGTGAATGTCTTTATCTCATGGACTCTGAAGTCATCACAATATACAGTACCTTCTGCTCCTATTTCTCCCTGGCCTGGACTGTTGTAGCACAATACGCGCAAGAACCCGGCATTTGGATTGTCATCCTTTACGTCAAACTCAATGTACATCCAATCCGTCGTGCCACTCACTGTCACAATATCATCAGTCGCAGTTGCAAGGCCGCAGTCCACCCAGATATGCTCATGGTTGGCATCTATGCACTCAGTCAGCAAAGTACCCTGACAGTTCGGACTGACACAGTCAGTCTTAATCCATCCGCTGACCCTGTACTTTTTATTGTACGACACAGGCACGTCCTGACCAAGATACGACATGTTGTTTAACACAACAATTTCTGCTGCCAAACTCCCATCAACAACATCATCAGACACCAAATCAAAAGAGCAAGTGTCGCAGTTCCGCTTAGACCAGCCATCTGGCACTCCATTGCCTGCCGTGGCATCATCAGCATTCCAGTCAGGATAATAGTGCATACCGTCATCGACCTCAAAACTCGGGTTCAACAGCAAAGGCCCGTGCTCAATACATGCATCCCACATGAGATAATTACCGTCGTCACAATCCCTCTTAGAATTAAGAGCGCAAGTGTCTGGACAATAAGATGGTTTTGCGCCAAAACCCCAGAAGCAATACTGGTCATTGTCCAGGTCATTGCAGATTGACTGCCTTTGAACAGGACTTACTGGTGAAGTTATCTTATAAGTGAACCAAGTGTCAATAGCACAAGCGCCCATCTTAATCCTAAAATAACCGTCCTCGCCCCAGTTGATTCCCCAGCTGTTCTTGCCGATCCAATAATCAATACCATCTTCCCTGCCCCAGCCAAGAAGGACCACTGAATGGCCTGCAAAATCCTGGCCAGGCGCAGGGATATAAATTCCTCCATCATACAAAGCAAAATCAGGATATGATATCATTCCAGTCACGACAGGCCCGTTTCTGATTATTGCTTCCTGAATTGCAGCAATATTCCCATCAGGAAGTTCCTCATAACCAACAATACCCCATGCGTCATCCTGCCAGTCACTGCATTTATTATTGCACGACTGGGACGTACCCGTGTAAGGAAAGCATTCTTCAGTCGCGACATGCTCAGAATAAATATAATTGAAGACCATTGGATATTGTGATGCTCCTATACCCCCACACCCGCCATGCCAACACGACACTAAATCCTGTTCTGAAAGATCCAAGTCAATAGTCGGGTCGTTGTAATAACCGTTAGCATGAGCTTCTATAGCTCCAAGAATTGAATGCGCCCAGCACGTTCCGCAAGTGTATCCTTGGTGCTTGACATCTGTCATGAAATCAAAACCATGACGGTCGCGCCAGTCAAAAATTACTCCTACATCTTCCTCTATTATTGGCAGCAGAGGCTGTCCATCACCAGTACTTTCTCTTGTAAATATATCGTCCTCATCCTCTGGAGTGAGAATCAAACCAGTATGACCCTCAGCAAACTCCTCCCAAGTCATGCCAGCAAACTCATTCCTCGCCATAGTCCAAGTTGTCGGCTTGGTCTGATAATTGCTGACCATCTCAAAAATAGTCTGCTCCTTCAGACTTACTGCCTTGCCCGCATCACCAACAGAAGTGTTGTCACCATCATGAGTGCAAGATGAAATAGGAATAAGAAAAATAAATATAAACACCAATGACAACCTGTAAAATATTCCACCAACCATAATCCCAATTACTAAAAATACTAATATAAAAAGTCATCGAAAAATAATTCCAGCAAAATAAACCTCAATAATGAAGATAAAGCATTTATAAACAGAACATTTACTACTTTCTAGTTTTGTCCTCACAAGTTCGGCCAAAACATGATGTTATCATTTATGGCAGAATAGTCTGCAAGCGTAAAGTCTGTTGGTGCAAAGCACCTTCACTTTTGGAATGATTTGACTACGTTTTTTGGCGCACAGAACCATATTAGCCAAAAAACAAAAAGTAGTAGTTCATGTTATAATTGTTTTTATTAGTACTTAATAAAATAAAGAATCCCGCCTCCCAGAAAAACAACCTTACTGCGTGCGGTTGAATCTGGGAAACGGGAACAGCAAAAAAAACAGTTCATTCTACCAATTCGACAAAGAAAATAAGAATCCCGCCTCCCAGATTTGAACCGGGAACCTTTCGGTATCAGCTGGCCTGACATCCTCCAATCGTGCACGCTTGCACGTCGTCCATCAGGAATTCTACAGCCGAACGCTCTACCGTTGAGCTAAGGCGGGATAGAATATACGGGAATGAGAATGGTTTTTAAAGGTTTCTAGGGGAATCGTCCGAATAGTAAACCACAAATGCAACAATAATGACAGAAGACAGTAAAGAGCAATCTCTCCCTAACTGACAGCCGTAGGGAGCAACCCCAGTCAGTTCTTCGTCATTGTTACAAGGATAAAAGAAAAACAAAAACACAGTTGCACTATACCCACTCAATATCCTTAAACGTATGCTTGGTCGCAATAAGTATCACGTCAATCAGCCACCAGATGCCCAATCCTCCTGCAGTTATTAGTTTTAGGATTCCCAGACCAATCTGCCCCATCATGAACCTGTCAACGCCAAGCGAGCCGAAAACTATCGAAAGGACCAAAGTCAAAGTCCAATTAAGCTGTTTTGCCAATATATCACCTCAGTAGTTTATGATAGAAACTGAAATTATGAGTATATAAATCTTTTCAACAAAAAAAAAGGTTCAGCGGAACAACTCTGCCCTGCCAGAATGACCAGTGAAAACAGTCAATACCACCTGCCAGTCCTTTTGTGCTCTCTAACCACCTTCGCAGAATTCAGGTAAATAAGCGCTAAGACCAGGCCAAAGACAACGAATACAAGAACGTTATACTCGTAAGCCTGGTGCAGGTGCCCGTGGAGTACGCTGGAAAATCCTCTTGTTAAACCGCATGAAGGGCAGCAGTCTTTGAAAACACCATCATCAGGACAGTTGTCGTTGAACAATACTGGCAGCATATGCTTATTGATGCTCTTGAAAGGACAGTATACCAGACCGGTCGTTGGAACTATGGCAAGAACAACGAGTGCCATCACAAGCACAAAAACTCTGGCCTGCGAACTTGCCAAACTAATGATATCCAGAACAATACTCTTAGCATTCCTTGGACGCCTTAGGATTCTACCCATTCGATACCTTCAAAAGGATGCTTTGTTGCAATCAGGACAATATCAATGATGTACCATATCCCGCAGCCGCCAAGCGTAAACAGCTTCAGCAATCCGAGTCCGACATGGCCCATTACAAACCTGTCCACCCCGAGCTGTCCAAAAAGTATTGACATAACCAGCGCCAGGATCCAGTTCACTTTCTTTTTTCCAGTACTTGTTGTCATACTATGCCAAATAATACAAATCATATAAAAATGTAACCAAATGAACGGGCAAGGCATCCTCAAAACAATACGCATGCTAAATCATGTGCGGGGCGCACATGAGTAAAATCTGCAGTGATAAAAAGAAAATGAAGCGCATCCGACAATATCATTTAACACCGCTACCTTTAAAAATAACCTTCCATTGTTAAATCAAATGAAAAAGGGTGAGGAAAAAAAAGTAGGTGAGAAAGAATTCTCATTCAAGACCACAGCAGATATCAAGGTCAGCAAGACATTGATAGACCAGGTCATAGGCCAAGACGAGGCAGTGGCTGTCATGAGAAACGCCGCAGCACAGCGCAGGCACGTACTCTTGATAGGAGAGCCAGGTACTGGGAAGAGCATGCTGGGACTGGCGCTGGCAGAGCTCCTGCCACGAGAGAAGCTCAAAGACATACTGTCATTCCCGAACCCTAACGACGAGAACAACCCCCTGATAAGGGACGTGAAGGCAGGCGAAGGAAGAGAAATTGTCGCCAAGCACAAGATACAGAACGCCTCCAGCCTCAAGAACCAAAACCTCATCTTGATAGTCATAATTATTATTTTGAGTTTCGTTCCATATTGGTTCTACAAGAACCAGATCTTTCCATTCGACAGTGCCGTCGTCTATGCAGCCAGCATGATAACAACAGTAGGATTCATCTTCGGCATACTTCTTGTCATGAATCTCGGGAAGAAGATGACTCCAAAAAAACAGATTCCAAAAATAATAGTGGACAACTTTGACAAGAAAAACGTGCCGTTCTATGACGCCACAGGCGCGCACGCAGGAGCCCTATTGGGAGACGTGTTGCACGACCCGTTCCAGACAGGAGGCCTGGGCACGCCAGCCCATGAGCGCATCGTGGCAGGAATGATACACAAGGCCCACATGGGCGTGCTGTTCATAGACGAGATAGCAACACTGGCGCCCGCGACACAACAGGACCTCTTGACTTCCTTGCAGGAAGGAAAGTACAGCATCACCGGTCAGAGCGAGAGAAGTGCTGGTGCGATGGTGAGGACAGAACCAGTGCCGTGCAAGTTCCTGCTCGTAGCAGCAGGCAACATGGAGACAATGAAACACATGCACCCTGCACTGCGAAGCAGGATTAGAGGATATGGTTACGAGATATACATGAAAGACACCATGCCAGACACTACCGAAAACAGGCAGAAGCTCGCAGTGTTTGTCGCGCAAGAAGTTACCAAAGACGAAAAAATACCTCACTTTTCAAAACAGGCTGTCGAATTCATAATCCAAGAAGCACGCCGAAGAGCCAACAGGAAAGGACACCTGAGCCTCAGGCTCAGGGAGCTCGGAGGGCTTATCAGGGCAGCCGGCGACGTGGCCGTTAAACAAAACGCGAAGATAGTCGAGCCGGAGCATATTGTGCTCGCACAGAAGACAAGCCGAAGCCTTGAAAAACAGCTGGCAGACCAGTTCATCGAGAGGAAGAAAGAATACGAAGTCATCATCACAAAAGGCCAGTGCGTCGGAAGGGTCAACGGCCTTGCAGTGCTGGGTACTGAAGGAAACTTCTCAGGAATAATCCTGCCTATAGAAGCAGAAGTCACTCCTGGAGGAAAAGAAAGGCAGATAATCGCCACAGGAAAGCTCGGCGAGATTGCCAAGGAAGCAATAAAGAACGTCAGCGCAATCATCAAGAAGAATTTCGGCACTGACATCAAAGAGACAAAAGACATCTACGTCCAGTTCCTCCAGACGTATGAAGGTGTCGAGGGAGACAGCGCAAGCATCGCAGTCGCGACAGCAGTGATCAGCGCCTTGAAGAAGATTCCAATAAAGCAGAATTATGCAATGACAGGAAGCCTCAGCGTGCGTGGAGAAGTGCTGCCGATAGGCGGAGTGAGCGCCAAGGTGGAGGCGGCAATCGAAACAGGCATAACCCACGTGATAGTCCCGCAATCCAACATGAATGATATAGTCATCGACGCCAAAAAACTTGCCCTGATAAAAATAATACCTGTCGAGCACATCAACCAAGTCTTGAAAGAAGCAATGAACTGGAAAGGCAAAGAGCAGATATTGAGGAAGTTGAAGAAGAGCGAGTGAACCTAGATTATCCTATCACAAGCCGCTATCCAAAGAATTCAGGGTATGATGACAGTCCCTGCACGCAGGTCAGCATCCTGCTGATTAGCAGTGTCTGTAGTGATGCTGGTTCTGAAGGGTGTTTCGGTCGATAATGCCTAGTGTAATATCTTTCTGCACGAGTGACTGCCTGGCTGTAGAGCGCGTGGTCTATCTCGAAGCGAATCAGCTCAAGGTCAGGGTGCAGTAAGTATTGTTTTGGCCAACAGTCAATCCCTCCTGCGAGAAAACTGAACATTGCTTCGACTTGCCTTCTTTGCCTGGTCATGCCTTCCAAATCGCACCCTTCCCTTAATTGATCACCTGTAGAAGAAATTTCACTAACTGATAATCTGTCACTGATTGAAATCTCATTCATCCAAGCACCCCGGGGTTACGAACAGGCAGGTATTATAAAAGTTTTACTGGATAAAAATCGTTTGTGACTAAAAATCAGCATGACTAAATATTTATATCAAAAACACATCACCAACATTATGACCTCGCGAGTAAGATTCTGCCCAAGATGCCAAAGTACTGACATAGAATTGTATGCAGGAGGACAGACTGGAGCTTACAGGTGCAAGAAGTGCGGTTATGTCGGGCCATTGATACTGGAAAAGGACATCATTCTGACAAGTAAAGATAATAAGAAGTAAATACAATAATAGTAAAGATTCTAACAAGTGAAGATAGCTTTGAAGATATAAGTGATATCCTTGAAGATTTTTCTAAAAAGTGTTCTAAAGAACCAGAAAAAGATAAAAAAATCAGTAGTATGGTTCGACGTACTTGACGTACTTGCTAGGCACGAGCCTGTAACCGTCCATGTAATAGTCTCTCATCCCACCATAGCCTGTATAGGCTGATTCTCTGTAGTAAGACCTGCCGATCTCCCAGGGTTTTTCCTGGAATGCTCCGGTTACATAGCCTGTCTGGTGGAAAGCATACGTGGGGTATCTGACTGCACCGAAGAAACCCCCCTGGAATGTCGGACCGTTCCTCTGATGGTAGTATGTGGAATAGTACCCATAATCAGGGTAGGTGTCATAGTAAGAACCCTGGTATCCTGGGGCAAGAAAGTTGTAGCCGTAAGGCCCGAACTCAACCTGGTTGCTCGGGAAAGATCCCATCTCCCAGTCATAATTGTACGCCGAGGCCTGCTGGATGGTTATTACAGCAAGAACTGCAATCACGCTGAAATACAAGAATCTAGCCAGCTTTGAGTGTCTCATATAGGGGAGGAAGAATCAACCATTTATAAATGTTACTGTCCAGTGATAACAAAATTGATTATGGTTGTGCCTAATTATTGATGAACCTCGGCACAAGAAGCTCCCTCTGAGAGTCAGAGAACGTCTCGTAGCCACTCATCATATCAATATCCTCCAAGTCCATTATCGAATTTGTATCCAATACAGCAACCTTCACAACAACCTTGTCATGGCTGAGCTCCTCAAGAGTCGCCCTTACAGGCCCTGAAGTCGTGTCATCAAACAATACACCACCCAGGAAAACGCTCTCATTGAAGACAATGGGGCCGACAGTCTCCTCCTCACCACCACCAGGAAGAATGCCATTGGTATCATACTCATAAGTCTTGGCCGGGAACA
>JAFGHY010000026.1 GCA_016929855.1 Candidatus Woesearchaeota archaeon
ATTTCAAAGAAATTTGAGTATTGAACCCCCTAAAATCTCTGACAAGATTTTTAATAATTATCTGATCAAGTTGACAAGATCAGTGAACCAAATCTTGATGTAACCCAGAAGCGGGACGCGCATGACTGCCTTTCCCAGATACTTTGACTCAGGGATGTTCTGCTCGTCAAGGTCATTGCCAGGATCATATATCTGGAAGCGGTTGAAGTCTCCTTTCGTCTCAAAAAAAACCTGATTGTTATCTTCACGGATGTGGATCACCCGGTGTATTATTGGGTATTGCTTGCCTGACCAGAACACAATGACCTCTCCAATTTTAATCTTTTCAGGAGACGTGCCGAACAACACCATGATGTCTCCCTTGTTGAACCCGTTCTTGAACGGGTAAGTCCTAAAATCCTCGTAACTTATTCCCTGCTTCTCATACCATTGGGCTTGCGTACAAAAAGAACCGCACTCGCTTAGGTCAGCAGGACTCTGCCACCATTCCTCAAAACCGCCAGGATGCTCCATGCTATTTGATACTACTGCCACAATTGGAAAGCTTGTGCTCAGCAGAAGACCAAGACCAGGGTAGACGATGAATCTTATCAGAATAAAAGCTAATGCAAAGTTGACGATCCAGCTGGCAATGCTGTCATCATACCAGATGAAATACCAAATCTTGCCCCAAGTCGACTTAGGCCTGGGATGGTACTTTTTCTTTTTGAAAAACATGAGATTTAGAGCACCCGGATGGTTTATAAAGGTTTGGAAGGGTACGCACAATAAACCTAATGCAACATTCATGGCACAGACGGATTTTTCCTTGAAAAATCCTACGACCCACCCCGGATGGGGCATCCCCCGAGTCGTCTGACCCTGTTGCCTCAGACAGCAAAATAATGGACTTAAAAGCATTCTATCCCTATTTAGTAACATTTAAAAAGGAGCCGGATTTCCACCATCTTGGACGGTCAAAGCAGAGTGGTTATACCCGAACCCATTCCGAACTCGGAAGTCAAGCACTCTCGCGTGTCATGCTGTACTGTACTGATGTACGGGAAACATGATTCGCTGTCCACTTATTTTCTCATAAAAATTATAAACAACAAATAACTTTCTGCATATTATGAAATGGTACTTTGCATCCAGACAAAAACACAAACATCATATTAGCAAAATACTGGATTTTCTAGAAGCAAAGGGGCATACTGTCAGGTATGATTGGACTAAACTAGGACAACTGCAGCCGTACAATAAACATGCACTGGAGTCTGAGACAGTTGCAAAAGAGATTACTGAAGCCGTAAATGAATGTGATATATTTGTACTGATATCGGATGAAGGCGGTACTGACATGTTCACAGAACTCGGAATTGCCATCTCAAGATATTTGGAGAGAAACAAACCAAGAATCTACATTACTGGATCAATGAATAACAGATCCTTAATGCACTTTCATCCTAGCATAATTAGACTTGATAGTATTAATTCTGTTTTTGAAATCGAATGCCCTGAAATGGAATTGGCTGAAATATCAACAGTGCTGCAAAAAATAGAAGAAAAATAAAAAAAATCAGAAAACTGTCTACGCAACTACCTCTCCTTCCTCTTCTTCCAAGAACTTCCTGAGGTCTTCGGAAATGTCTTCCTCATCCACCTTCACACTGTTCGCTATGATAGCCTCATAGTACGCCATCGGCTTTATGTGAGTCAGGATGGTCTTATGAATCAGGTACCTACCGTTCTTGCTACGGCTTATCCTGCTCTCTATTATAGGCATGCGCCTGACAATTTCTTCTCTCTTGTATGTCAATCCCATAAATTTCACCTCAAAAATTGGTAATAGACACTAACCTACAAAGGAATAAATGCTTATGCCAACTTTTTCCGGAGAAATCACGATGAACCGAAAAAACTAAACTTTTTTTGAAATTTTTGCGATAAAGAACCCTTCAGTGCCAGTCTTGTGAGGCCAAAACCTCCTGCACTTTTTCAATTCAGGACTTAGCTTCTCACCAAATACTTCTGTCAAACCAGGGTCGCCGATTGGAATATCAACTTTTTCAAGCCTTAGGCTCTCGTACTTGCCGAGCAGCCAGTGTATATTCAGTTCGTTCTCTTCTGGCTCGAGCGAGCAAGTGCTGTACACCAAAGTACCTTTTGGCTTGAGGACTCTGACAGCTGCCTTCAACAACTCCCGCTGGAGCTTGGCACGCTCTTTGATACCCTCCAATGTCTTGCCTGAGAAAAAATTAGGTTCAACGCAGAAGTTGCCCGAGCACGGCGCGTCCAGAAGAACCTTGTCAAACTGTATCCCAAGATCAGTGCAGAACCGCGCATCCTTCTTGATGAGAATCGTGTTCGTGATACCCAAACGCTCGCAGTTGTTCCTCACAGAGGCAAGACGCTTGACATTCGAGTCAAGACCTACAATAATCCCTTGGTTCTCCATGTACTGTGCCATCTGCGTGAGCTTTGAGCCTGGAGCGCAAGCCATATCCAAAACAACATCACCTTTCGATGGCTTCAGCACCTGTGCCGGAATCTGGCTTGCAGCCTCCTGAAGATAGTAGTATCCCAGTAAATACTGAGTAGTGCTTCCAAGCGAGAATTCTGACTCGTACCAGTAACCCCATTCAAGAAAAGGAATCTTCCTGAACGTACAACCCTTCTTCTCAAGCAGTTTTAAAGCATCCTTTCTGTCAGACATAAGAGTATTCAGCCTAAGGCTGGGCTTCACAGCAATATCTTCAGGATTGAACTCCTCGCCAAGCTTCAAATATCTCCTAAGGAAAGTATTCATACTGCCAAGTTACTCGACATACTATATAAATGTTAATGAAGCAGAAGGATTATATTTGCATGAAAGTTACATGAAGAACTGCGTGAAGCAGCGATTGCATGACAATTCAAAGAACATTACAATCTTCCTGAAAAACATTTAAAAACACTTGTTGAGTCTCGAATCCTAGGTGATAGCATGCACAACTTTACATTCCATAATCCTACAAAACTGATATTTGGTAAAGGAACAATAACTCAAATAGGCAAAGAGATAAAGCAAGCAGGCCTGAAAAAAGCACTTATGATAGCTGGAGGCGGTTCCATAAAGAAGAACGGCGTATATGACCAAGTGACAGGCAGCCTGAAGAAGAATGGAATTGCATTTACCGAAGTCTGGGGCGTGCAGCCCAACCCAATCCTAACAAAAGTCGAGGAAGCAATTGAAGCCGCCAAGAAAGAGAAAGTTGACTGCGTTCTCGCAGTCGGAGGAGGGAGCGTCATAGACACTTCAAAAGCTGTTGCAGGAGGATACTACCTGGACAATGTATGGGATGCGTTCGAGAACAAAGCCACGGTCAAGAAGGCTCTGCCACTCTTTACCGTGCTCACACTGAGCGCGACAGGAAGCGAGATGAACAGCGGAGCAGTAATAACCAACACAGCAAAGAAGATTAAAACCCACACTGGCGGAAAAGTTCTCTATCCTTGGAGTACAATATTAGACCCAAGCGTGCAGACAAGCCTGCCCTGGGAGCAAACAGCTAATGGGGCCATTGACGCCCTAAGCCACATCATGGAATTCTACTTCACAGGAGAACATGACGAGACGAGCCTTTCAGTCAATGAAGGACTTATGAAAGCGATCATCGAAGTCACTGATGAACTGCAAGAGAATCCTAAAGATTATGACCTGCGGGCAAATCTGGCCTGGGCCTGCACTCTAGGCCTTAATGGAATCAGCGCAGGCACAATAAGCTACGGCGACTGGGCCTCGCACATGATAAAGCACGGGATAAGCGCAGTCCACGAGGAAGTGGCGCATGGAACAGGCCTGGGCATAGTGTTTCCTGCATGGATAAAATATGTATATGACAGCAAACCATCAAATGCAGAGGTGTTCCTGCGCTGGGCAAAAACTGTATGGAATGCAGACAGTGTGGACGAGGGCATACAAAATATGAAATCCAAGCTCATCCAATGGAAGAAACCCACGAGTCTTTCTGAACTCGGAATAGCTGAATTGGACGAGATTGCTGATGTGATAGCAGCAAGAGGCGAACTGGGAGCTGTGAAAACACTGGACAAGAACGATGTGAAAGCCATACTCGAGCTGGCAAAGTAATCAACTCATGATGCATTAAATATAAAAAGAAATCAGAATCCTTCAACAAAAGACAATTAGATAATGAAAATGATTTTAAGGTGGTAATTTGGAAAAAGGAATAAACTATGAAGTCAAAGACTTAAGCTTAGCAGAACAAGGCATGAAGAACATTGAATTTGCAGAGATGGAAATGGGAGCACTGCTGAAGATAAAATCAAGATTCGAGAAAGAAAAACCCCTGAAAGGCGTGAGAGTCGGCATGGCTCTTCATGTTACAAAAGAGACAGCAGTCCTTGTTAAGACCCTCATTGCAGGAGGAGCTGACGTCGCAATAACAGGATGCAACCCTCTCAGCACCCAGGATGATGTTGCCGCTGCTCTCGCAAAGCAGGGCGTGAAAGTCTGGGCTTACAAAGGCGAGACAAATCAGGACTATTACAGGTATATTACAAACGTAATCAATTTCAAGCCTCACGTGACAATAGACGACGGCTGCGACCTGGTCAGTGAAATCCACCAGAAACATCCAGAACTCATCCCCTCATTGTATGGCGGGTGCGAGGAGACTACCACAGGTATCATAAGGCTGAAAGCGATGCAGAAAGACGGCGCACTCAAGTACCCAGTCGTGGCAGTCAATGACAACAAGACAAAACACCTGCTGGACAACTACTACGGCACAGGCCAGTCAACACTCGACGGCATCATAAGGGCAAGCAACATACTCATTGCCGGCAAAACAGTAGTGATACTCGGCTATGGCAGCTGCGGAAAAGGAGGAGCCCTGCGGGCAAAAGGCCTTGGAGGGAATGTGATTGTCACAGAAGTGGACAACTTCTGCGCATTGCAGGCAAAGATGGACGGATTCAGGGTAATGCCCATGGAACAAGCAGCACCGCACGGAGATATTTTCATATCCTTTACAGGCAACAAGAACGTGATTGACATACACCACATGAAAGCCATGAAGAACGGCGCAATATTCGCAAACTCAGGACACTTCGACAACGAAATCAATGTCAGGGAGCTGGAGAAGCAGGCAACAAGCAAACGAAGAATCAGGCCTTACTTTGACGAGTACGTACTGAACGGCAAGAAGATATTCCTGGCAGGAGAAGGCAGGCTTGTCAACCTTGCCTGTGCTGAAGGCCACCCAAGCCTTGTTATGAGCACGAGCTTCTGCGGACAGGCCATGGCAGTCGAGTACTGCGTCAAGAACAAAGGAAAGCTCAAGCCAGAAGTCATAACACTGCCAAAGGAAATCGATGACGAGATTGCCAGAATCCAACTGGAGGCACTTGGCGTGAAAATCGACGAGCTGACAGAAGAGCAGATAAAATACCTGAATTCCTGGCAGGAAGGAACATAGAGCCATAACTATTCTTACTTTGTAATTAGATTTTAACTTGTTCTTATTTTAATGGACATTTTATTCCAGACAGTCCAAAAATCTGCTGGCAGATTTTTGGGTTGCGACTACTCCGAGCTCATTTTCTCTGCGAGAAAATGCAATTCATCCCGATTACCAGTAGAAAAAATTATGTTCTCTAGATTGCATTGTGAACAATTCACAGATTAAAAATACATTATGAACTTATTTCCCCTTCAACCACCTAACACCCAAGTAACACAATGGCGTGTCAAGAACAGCAACAACTACCTTCGCCAGCCAGTACGGCAGGACCACTATGTTAAACAAGCTCCAGACAGTGAATGTGCCGTCAAAAAGCCTCGGGCTGAATGCAATGTACACCCAAATCATGCTGTCGATGAACTGTCCTGCAAAAGTCGAAAGGTTGTTCCTCACCCACATAAGCCTCTTCTTGTGAATCCTCTTGAACGCATGATAAATGATGACGTCAACATACTGGCCGAAAAAGAAAGCGAGTATCGATGCAATCGTGAATGTAATTGTCATCCCGAACACAGTACCATAAGCGTTGTTGTAAAGCGCGTACCAGTCGTTAGGCACAGCACCAGGCACTACAACGCTGAACCACTGCCACAAGAGAAGCACGAACAAAGTGATGAGCCCGACATTGACGAATTTCCTGGCCATCCTCTTCCCATGAACTTCTCCAACAATATCAGTAATTAAAAACAGAAGAGGGAACATGATTATAGATACAGTCAGCCCACGGCTGCCGAAACCCACAGGCATGAGCTTCCCTCCAAGAAGATTAGAAGCCACCAAGGCAGCAACGTACAATCCCAGCAAAATGAAAACCTTTGTCTCCTTATCAGCCTTCAACTTAATCACAACAAATCACCCTTCCCTAATCAGAATTCTGTAAGCCTCCTGAAAAATTCCATCCTCTCCTCAATGTCAAGCTTCTTAATCTTCCTCAGATTATTTGCGCCAAAATCCTCTGCATTGAAGCTCGCAATAACGCTCCCATAAACAACAGCCTTCTTCAAGTTCTCAAGGCTCATAGAATCCTGTGACGCCAAAAAACCAGTCAAAGTGCCTGCAAAACTATCCCCGCAACCAGTAGGGTCCTTCACCAGCTCAAGAGGATATCCACTGCTCGCAAAAATATGCTCATCCTTGAACAGCAAGGCACCATGCTCGCCCTTCTTGATGATTACGGCCTTCGGCCCGAGCTTGAGTCCTTGCCTGCCGCACACCACCAAGTTAGGATTGTCAAACAGCATCCTTGCCTCACCTTCATTGAGCACGAAAACATCACACATACCAATAGCCTTCATCAAAGCCTCACGCTCATTATCAATCCAGTAATTCATAGTATCCAGAACAATCGCCTTCGGCTTCCTCAACTGTTCCATGACATCAATCTGAGTCTGCGGGTGAGTGTTGGCCAGGAAAACAAACTCTGCATCCTTGTACCTCTCACTGAGCACAGGCCTGAAACTGGCAAGACTGTTGAGCTCAACATTAAGGGTCTTTGCATCATTCATGTCATACTCGTACAAGCCATCCCACCTGAAAGTCCTGCCTTCAACCTTCAACCCATCAAGGTCAATCTGTTTTGCCTCCAGGAACTGCTGGTGCTGCCTAGGAAAATCCTTACCCACAATGCTCACTACACCAGGCTTCGTGAAAAACCTCGCGGCAACGCTGGCATAAAAAGCACTGCCACCAGGCTCGTCCATGACCTTACCAAACGGAGTCTCAATCCTGTCAAGACCCATACTCCCGACGATTATGCAATTGACCATGAAAACATCATCCTCTACAATCATAATCTTAAAAACTGATAATCCGCCTTGACAATAAAAAGTTATTGGTAAG
>JAFGHY010000027.1 GCA_016929855.1 Candidatus Woesearchaeota archaeon
AGTGACCTTCTACTTGGAGTAATCATCACAGCATCCATATTTGCTGTCTGGTTCGCTGCAAGATACTATGATAAGCTTCCAGTTCTTGCCAGAAGCAGGAATTGAGAAAGTAAAAGCTAATTTTATTTTTTTTAATTTGGTTCTTTTTTCTGGTCTTTTCCAATTGTATTTCTATTTCTGAATTTCTATTTCTGATGTTGTCTGCTATTTCTCTCCAATCTCTTCCATCAGTTCGATGAACATAGCGCTGCTCCAGGCTTGGCAGAAGCATCCTGCAGGTTCCTGGGATGCGGCGTTGCTCAGTTCAGAGTGATGACCTATATAACCTTGGAAGAGTATGTCGTGCTCGCTGGCACTCACTATCTTCTGGATGATTCCTTTGTAGTAATGGTGGTCGAGCCTGGACAGGCAGAGTCCTGCCAGGTTGTTAATCCAGTACCAGCTGTCTCCCCTGTGGTAGCTTCTATTGTTTATTCCTGTGTGGTGCGGGCAGTACAGCCTGCTGTCCTTGTCAATCGATGAAAGCCCTCCCCAATCCAGGAAGAGTTTTTGCAGGCTGGCATCAAATACAGTCTTCCATTCCTCGTTATGCAGCAGTTGAGGGTATGTGTAGTGTGCGATGAATATGTTTGGTCTTGCTGTCATGTCTGCAAGCACTTGGTTTTTTCCATCCTTTTTTTTGGATTCTATTCCATCATACAGTATCTTTCCGTCAAAATATTTTTGTCTGACAGTATTCTGCATGTCAACAAGAAGTTTCTGGAATCTTTTAGTGTCGGTTTTCTTGAGCAGTTTTCCAAGCATTACCACTGCTTCCAGTGTCGCCAGGGTGAGGGCCTGGATTTCGATTCTTGCGCCTTGTCTCACGTCATTTTCATGACCTGTGTCCATCCATGTTTCCAATGGCCTGTTCACAATCAGATTCTTGAGCTCTCCCTTGCCACCGTAATTTTGGAATTGGTTGTCTATGCTGTGGCTCAGTGCAAGGTATGCTTGTTCGAGTTCTTCCTGTTTGAAAAGCTTTGCAATTGTCTTGCTAGATTCTGCCTTGTTCAGGATGTCGAGCGTCCTTTTTCCGAGCCAGCCTATCCCATCGGCTGTGCCAAGAGTGGATGGAGGGTACCTGTTGGGTATCCGACCGTCCGGCTGGACTTCTCTGATGTGCCTCATGATGATGTCTTTGCATAAGCTCATCTTTTCCTGGACTATGTACGCTCCCAGGCTTATCAGCTCGTCCCTGGTCCATATCTGGAAGAACCATGGCAGTCCCGCGTAGATTGCCGGCTGGTTTTTGCTGATTAATGTCAATGATTCCAGGGAATTCTTGGCGTGCTTTAGTGCGATGTTCGAGCTTGTCTCGCGCTGTTCGTCTGCCTCGTCTTTTTTCTTCTTTATCAGTATGCCCGAATTGACTCGCAGGAAGCTGGCGTTCGCTTTAGCAGTCTTCAGGTCTGTCGATGCGCTTATTCCGACGCTGCCGGCAGTTTTTGCATTTCCCAGATGGAAGATGAAGAAGTCTGACTTTATGTCGCGCTTGAAATCATAGGAGTATTTCTTCTCAATCCATTTTTTCTGAAGGTCGATGCTTATGATTCCGTTAAACACCAAATATATCTTATATTCGAGCTGTGCGAGCTTTTCGGTCTTGTACTTGATGTATTCTACTATAAGCTCTTCTCCATGCTGTTCGACGTTGAATATTCTTCCTGACGCGCTGTAATCATATATTTCTCTGCAGTCCAGTTCTATCCTAACATCGTGGGGTTTGAAGGCGCTGTTCGTGTATATTATTCCTTCCTTGTAGAACCTGTATTTCTCGTGGCAGAACTTGTGCTGGACTTCAAGCTTGTTGTCGGTGAGGTTGATGGTGTCAACGTCCTCTGTGATTCTGAACGTTTCAAGAATCTTAAAGTACGTTTCGCCTGACTTTATGAAATATCCTTGGAACTGGCTTTTGTTGGGATAGCCTTGGGTGTAGTAGTCCCCAGTAGTGTTGACAAGTAGGAATGATGCGTCGCCTTCGTGGACAAGTTGAGGGCTATGTTTTATCTGCATCTCCTAAACTCACCTCAGAATCTGCTCCTATGTTCAATGCTTTGAAAACTCCAGTGATGTGCGCGTTCTTGGCGATAAGACTTTTGCGTAGCTGTGCCTGGAATATCTCTGCATCCTCGTCGATTATGGAATTTTCTATGATGCTTTTCCTTATTATGCTTCCTTTTGCTATCGACACGTACGGTCCTATGACTGAATCTTCTATCACAACCCCGTTTTCTATGTACACTGGCCCGACCAGTACTGAATTCTTTGTCTTTATTTCATGAGTCTTTCCTTGGTCCAGCAGAGTGCGGTTTGTCTCCAGCAGGGTCTCTGGCTTTCCACAGTCATACCATCCTTCGATGCCTACAATCTTGATTTTGGCGCCTTTGTCGACCATAAGCTGGAACGCATCAGTTAAGTAGTATTCTCCTTTGGTCTTCATATCTTTTTTGTATATCTCGTCGATGCATTCGTACATGAGCTTATAGTCCCTGATGTAGTACAGTCCTATGTTGGCAAGCTTGCTGACTGGCGTGTCAGGCTTCTCCACAATCCTTACCATATAGTCGTTCTCGTCTGTTATGATTACGCCGAATCTTGAGTAGTCCTCGACTTCTTTTGCCCAGAATATCCCTTCGTCCTTGCTCTTCAATGTTATGGTGTAGTCTGCGTCTGACAGCGTGTCTGCGAATATGATTAGCAGAGGTTCTTTGATTCTGTCCTTTGCAAGCTTTATGGCTCCTGCTGTCCCGTCCATCACGGGTTGTTCGATGAATGTGCTCTTGACTTCTGCATATTTTGTTTTGATGTGATCTTTCATCTGCCCGCCAAGGTGTCCTGTTATGAATATCACTTCGCTGGGCTTTATCTTCTTCACGTCGTCCATGATGTGGTCTATGACTGCCTTGCCAGCGACGTGCAACAAAGGCTTGGCTTTAGTGTGAGTGTGGGGCCTGATTCTTTTTCCGACTCCTGCTACTGGAATTATGACTTGCATTTTTTCACCTTTTATATTCTGTCATCATTACTTATTGTATCATTGCTTGTTGTCCTTATTATTTCCACCTGTATAAACTGCCACCTATATATAATGTTTGATATATTCAGAATATCCCGGGGGTTATTTAAAGGTTTTGTGTTATTCTGTTGTTTGCTGTAAAGAGAAAAAAGGCATGACAAGGAATTCTTGTTCAGGAATTCAATTCAACCTGGATTAAGCTGAGCAATAGCTCAGCACTTGCCCGTGTCCAGAGGACACGGGAAAAACCCAGAGCACCTTT
The DNA here is from genome assembly GCA_016929855.1 of Candidatus Woesearchaeota archaeon. Classification (GTDB taxonomy): domain Archaea; phylum Nanobdellota; class Nanobdellia; order Woesearchaeales; family JAHJEM01; genus JAFGHY01. The sequence goes on from JAFGHY010000027.1 coordinate 3,321, forward strand.
GGTGCTCTGGCCTTATCCAGCCTGAAAGGCTGGCAATATCATTGACAGCACCAGGATTATTGACTTCTTAACATTTTTTGGTCTATTATGTCCAAACATTTTCTAGAATTCAATGCTCTTTCTTGCAGGAAGACGCATCTCGTCGAATGGATGCCTGACTTTGTGCATCTCTGTGATGTAATGGGCTTTCTCCAACAGATTAGGGGGGAAGTTCCTGCCGGTCATGACGATTTCAGTATGTTCTGGCTTGCTCTCCAGGAAGCTGAGCATCAGCTGGGGGCTTGCTATCCCGTCCGAGAATATGTAGCTTGCTTCGTCGAATACAATCAAGTCTGGATTTTCATCATGGATGAGGGTGAGAGTGTGTTCCCAGAACCTGTAGAATTCTGCCTGCATGTGCTTGAACTCCTTTGATTCGTAGTCCTTGAAGAAACTGCTGGGGTATTGGAACTGCATGTACTTGACGTTGTCGTGCTTTTCAAAGCTTTTTTTTTCGCCGGTGTGGAACTTAAAGAATTGCACTATGAGAACTTTCTTGTCATATCCTGCAGCCCGCAGGGCAAGCCCCATGGCTGCAGTGGTCTTGCCTTTCATGTCCCCAGTGTAGATGTGCACGAGTCCTTTATCCAATACTTCACCTCTTGAAAAAGCCCAAAGTATGTATTACAGTTTTATTACGGTTTTTTTATCAACTGCACTCACTGTACCCGCAGTCAAAGCATGTGGGTCCTGAGCACCCGCCAACTATTTCGACGTTGCTGCTGTAGCATTTCGGGCAGTATAGCCTTGGCGCGCCTCCAGGGCCATCATCGTCTTTTTCTATTTTTGGCGTTAATGTCTTCTGCTCACTGTCACCATTGCTGTAACTGACCAGTTTGCCTGTCTGTATAAGCAGGTCCCTCAACGCTTTAGATATTGCGTGCGGGATGCTATCGATCCGTTTAGGCCCGAAGCCTACAGGCTTGTCGCCTTTAATGGCGTTCAGGTGCTTCAGCAATCGTACAGGATCTCCTCCTTCCTGGAGGTACTTGCTTATCATGATGCTCAACGCGCTGGTCATGCCTGATATCTCTGTTCCGATAGGACTGATGTTCACGAATACCCTAGTCGGGCCTTCGTCGTCGTAGTTGATGTGGATGTGCAATGGTCCGTAGCCTGTGTTTATCTCATAGTAAGCGCTCAACTCCCTGCTTGCTTTCTTCTTTCTCTTCTTTTCTGCGCTTGCCTCCACTTCCTTCTCTTCTGCCTTTTTCTTGTCCTTGTCAGTTACGTTCAGGATTTGTATCTGCTTTGACCCGTCCCTGTATACTGTCACGCCTTTTGCTCCGAGGTCGTACGCATTCTCGTACACTTCACGTATGTCATCGACAGTCGCTTCATTGCGAAGATTGACCGTCTTGCTCACGGCATTGTTCGTGTGGTTCTGGAATGCTATCTGCATCTTCACGTGCTCCATAGGTTTCAGGTCGTGACTTGTTAGGAAAAGATTCTGGATTTTCTCGGGTATCTCAGGGATGCCGATGAGTGTCTTGTGATTTCTCTCGACCTTGTCCCAGAGCTCTTTAGGCTGGAGGCCGAAATAATTGTTCTGTTCTGCAATCTCCTTGAACAAGGGATTGATTTCATAGAAAGTGTCTTTCTCGTTGGGCTTTTCTCCTTTTTTCAGCTTGTCGACTGCTGCTGCATTGTACCTGACGTACACTACTGCGAAGAATGGCTCTATGCCTGCCCCCTGCACGCCTGCTGTGATTCCGATGGTGCCAGTGGGTGCTATGGTTGTGCGTGCGCTGTTCCTCACAAGGCTGAATTCGCCTCTAAAGTGCTTTCCTTTCTCGTCGTAAATGCAATCTTTGAAGTTGGGGAATACGCCCCTTTTTTCGGCGAGCTTCACGCTTGCAAGTTTTGCGTTGTCGTTCACGAAGTCCATGACCTCTTCTGCCTTCTCATAAGCCTCTTCACTATTATAAGAAAGGCCCAGCATAACGAGTGTTTCTGCCCAGCCCATGACTCCAAATCCTACACGCCGGTTTCCTTTTGCCTTCTTCTCAATTATCTCCAAGGGATAATTGTTGACGTCTATGACATTGTCAAGGAAGTGCATGCAAGTGAATATGTCTTCCTTGAGCGTGTTCCAGTCCATGTCTTTTTTCTTCTTGTCTACGTACTTGGATAGGTTTATGCTGCCCAGATTGCAGGGCTCGTATGGAAGCAACGGCTGTTCACCGCAGGGGTTTGTTGATTCTATCTGCCCTTGTGCGGGTGTTGGGTTGCTGTCGCTGTTGTTGATCCTGTCGATTATCACAAAGCCAGGGTCTCCAGTTTCCCAGGCTCCTTGTATTATGCTCTCCCAGACTTCTTTGGCGTTTAACCTTCCGACTGAACTGCCGTCTTTTGGATTGATAAGGTCATATTCCTTGTTCGCGCGCACGCATTTCATGAACTTGTCATCGATGGCTACGCTGATGTTGAAGTTCTCCATCATGCCAGGTTCTTTCTTCATGTTGATGAATCCCATTATGTCAGGATGGTCGTATCGGAGGATTCCCATGTTGGCTCCTCTTCTGGTGCCTCCCTGCTTGACCACTTCTGTGCTCTTGTCGAAGATCTGCATGAACGTCAGTGGTCCTGAGCTTATGCCTTTTGTGGTCATGACTGCGTCATTTGCAGGTCTGAGTCTTGAGAATGAGAATCCTGTCCCTCCCCCTGACTTGTGGATTATTGCCATGTCTTTCACGCTCTCATAGATTTCTTCTATGCTGTCGCCGACGGGTAGGACGTAGCATCCGCTCAACTGCTGGATGTCCCTGCCCGCGTTCATCAGGGTCGGGCTGTTTGGAAGGAACTTGAAGTTCGCAAGAAGGTCATAGAATTTTTTTGCTGTTCTTTCAACAACTTCCTTGGCGAGCTTGTCTTCTCTTGGTAATCTTGTCAATTGTGCCATGAATTTCTTGAAGTTGACATCCCTTTCCTTGAATGTCCTGATGTCCTTGTGCAGTAGGAATGTTCTTGTTTTCATCCCATAATTATCTGCTTTCCATTCTTCATGCAAGACTCCTTCAAAGACTGGTTTGAGGTCGATATTTTTTTCGTATAAAAGGTCGCTGAGTGCTATGTTGCGTGCCACGTTGAACAGCCATGCTTCCACTGTCGGAGCATCCTTTAGGTATTTGTCCTTGATGACTTTCATCTGGTTTTCTGTCAATTGGACTTTTTTCAGTCCTTCTGTCGGAGGGTATATTATCTTCCTTGGGTTTAATGTTGTTGTTTTTTGTTCCATTTTTATCTCCTCTTGTTGCTGGAATGCAATGACTCAATTATTTTGCAGGTTATCTGTTGTTCATTTTGTCTCGACCAATATATTGTCTTGATTGCCTTTTTCTGCTTTTTTCTTTTCGAGTGTTGACGCTTCGGCGATGAAAGATTTTATGTTGTCGAATTCCCTGTACACTGATGCGAACCTCATGTATGCTACGGTGTCAAGGGCCTTTAGTTTGCTCATCACCAGGCTTCCCACAACTCTGCTGGGAACGTGAGTCTTCTTCCTTCCTATAAGATTCCTGCGGATTGAATCGATAATCTCTTCAATTTTTTCCAGTTTGATGGGCCTTTTCTCGCAGGCCAGCAGTATTCCTCTTCTGAGCTTGGTGCGGTCGAATGGCTCTTCCTTGCCGTTCTTTTTGACTATAATCAATGGTTGGACTTCCACACGCTCGTATGTTGTGAATCTTTTCTGGCACTTCTGGCACTCCCTTCTTCGCCGCAGGGCTTCTGCTGAGTCTCTTGATTCAAGGACTCTTGTTTCCGGGTGGTTGCAGAAAGGGCATTTCATCTTCTTGGCCTCAGCATAGCTATAGATATCAAGTCTTGATCCTTCAGTGCAGGACCTCAGAACCCTTTTGCTTGGCAGTTAGGGGCCTGAAGATAGACATTCTGCAAAACAAAAAAATGTGATACACTAAATGTAGTGTTACCTGAAGTCTATCACCTCAATATCTTGTGTTTTTGTGCAGTAGCTTATTTATATATTTTTTGGTGGTTTGGTAGATAGTTTGCAAAATAAATGTTTCAAAATTGCAGCATGATTACTGTATTTTCCACAGAATCTATTTTTTAAATAAATCAGAAAGCTTGTCCTTGAACTTCTCATTTACCTGGTTTGAGAGAACGACGTTGAGCTCGTCATTGTTTTCCTGCTCGCGCAGGTGTTCAAGCACCCTCAGAAAATTGTCGATTTCCTTGATGGCCCCAAAAAGCTGGTGCTGTTTGCTCAAGTCAAGGCCTTCATTCTGGTTCTCAAGGATATTTATAAGATTATGTTTGCGGCTCTCAAATGTTTTCTGGAGTTCGTTCAGCACCATTTTTCAGCTCGAGAGGGCCTCTGCGCCCTTTTAAAATGGATTAGCAAGTGAGTTTATTAATGTTTCTATTGAAAAATTTCATGAAATTATGAGGCATCATATGATGCCATTGGTCTCGAGCTCTTTTTTTATCTCTTCCTTGGATAGCAATCTTATGTTCTGACTGTTGTAGGATTTCATGCTGATTTTGCTCTTCGGATTTTCCTTGACAAATTCAGGAGTTGTTATGCCCGGGCGCAGTATGTACATTTCTGCATTGTCATCCACATAGCTTGCTTCCTCTTCAGTAATCAGTGCTTCATAAAGCTTCTCGCCAGGCCTGATACCTATGTTTTCTATCTTTATCATGTCGGGGCTGTGCCCGTACTTTGGTGCGAGCTCTTCAATCATGACTTCTGCCAGGTCTGTTATCCTAAGGCTCTTCATCTTCAGGATGAATATTTCTCTTCCTTGCATCTTTTCTGCTGCTTTGATAACTAGGCTGACTGCGTCATGCATGCTCATGAAGAATCTTGTCATCTTTTCTGAGGTTATTGTCACAGGCCCCTCTTTCTCAATCTGTCTTCTGAATATTGGGATGACGCTCCCGACTGAATTGAGGACGTTGCCGAACCTGACGCACGAGAAAAGTGTTTTGTAGTCGCCTAGATCTGCGTTCATCACGAGCTTTTCTCCGAGCAGCTTGGTGGCACCCATGGTGTTTATGGGATTGACTGCCTTGTCCGTTGAGATGAATACGAATCTTTCGACGCCTTCCTCTCTTGCCGCGTCAAGCATGTTCTGCGTCCCGAAAACATTTGTGTGAAGGGCTTCGAAAGGATTGTACTCGCAGAGAGGTACGTGCTTGAGTGCAGCAGCATGGAATACTATATGAACTCCTTTCAGGCTCCTTCTCAATCGATCCCTGTCCCGGACATCTCCAACAAGATACCTTAAGTTTTCATTATGTCCTAATTCCTGCTGGAGTTTGAAAAGTCCTGACTCGCTGTTGTCAAGTATCCTGAGTCGGCCGGGATTCATTGCCAGCAATTGTTTAACGAGTTCAGTGCCTATGCTTCCAGCACCTCCTGTTACAAGCACAGTCTTGCCTTCAAATATCTTGTTTTTAATCATTGCTATCACCTTGCTGTTCATAGAACTCCCTGATGGCTCCTATGACATATTTTATATCATTATCCGTCATGTCGGGGTAGAATGACGGGACCAGCAGCCTTCCTGAAAGGTCTTCTGTTTTGGGAAGGTCTCCTTTCCTGCAGCCAAACTCTCTTTGGTAATATGTAGTGAGGTGGACTGGGCTGAAATACACTTTTGACATGATGCCCTTTTTTTGAAGATATTTCTGCAGTGCATTTCTCGCTTTTTCACTATCAAGAAGCAAAGGGTACATTTGGAATACATGATTATGCCCTTCTGGAATTATTGGGGCTCGTATATGCTTCAGCTGTTTCAAGGTATTGCTCTGTTTCAGTTTCTTGAGTTCTTCTGAATATTTTGCAGATCTTGACTGCCTTAGCTTGATTACTTTTTCGAGATTTTTCAGTTGGGATATCCCGAGAGCGGCGCATATTGTGGGCATCCTGTAATTGTATCCTATATCTATGTAGTCAAGCTCGTCGATTTTTGAGAAGTAGTCTCCGGGATTTTCCTCCAGTCGGCCATGCGAGCGTAGAAGTTTAGCCTTGTTATACACTAGTTCGTCGTCAGTTATTATTGCTCCGCCTTCGCCGGTCGCAACTGTCTTGTTCTGGCAGAAGCTTAATATTGCACTCTGTCCGAAATTGCCTGCCTTAATGCCGTGAGCTTGAGCGCCGAGGGATTCCGCAGCATCCTCGATAAGTATCAGGTTGTGCTTGTCGGTCAATTCTTTTATTTTTCGTGTGTCTCTGCTGACGCATCCTCCATAGTGCATAAGAATTATTGCTTTCGTGCGTGGGGTGATTCTTTGTTTAACATCTTCTGCGTCGAGCCCGAACGTCTCTTCTTCTACTTCGGCGAATACAGGTCTGCCTCCTGCGAGCACAACAGCGTTGGCTGTCGAGACAAATGTGAAGCTTTGGACAATGACTTCTTTGTCTTTCAAGTCATGCGCGAGTAGCAGAGTGTGGAGTGCGGATGTTCCTGAGTTAAATGCCAGGCAGTATTTCCTTCCGGTATAGCTGCTTAGATCTTTCTCGAATTCCCTGATTTCCGGGCCGTCTGCCCAGAAGGTACCTCTGCGTAAGACATTTTCAACTGATTTCACATCTGGTTCTTCCCAGTGTATCTTGAACAGTGGAAGGTTTGGTGTTTTTTCCTCGCTTTTTTTTGTTTTTTTCATTTTCTACAAGACCTGGTTTGCGTATTTAAACTTTTCTGATATATTCTGCTATTCTGAAAATTTATCTTAATTTTTAAGATTTTTTGTAGTTTTTTTCGTAATAATATCAAATGCTTGCAGATGATTCAGTAATCTTTTTTGTGCAGTTAATGATTTTCCTGTTTTTATTCATGCAGATTTGATTGTTAGTCCTAGTCAATCGGCTGTGTCATCTCTTGCGTATGACTTTGCAGGGTATTCCTGCTGCAATCACATTGTCTGGAATGCTGTGATTGACAAAACTGTGCGCGCTGATGATTGAATTCTCTCCTACTGTCACTCCAGGCATTATTGTTGAGTGTGTTCCGATTCTGCAGTTTCTCTTAAGCAATACTGGTCCTTTCTTGTTGTCGATTGTGCTTTCGGTGTATATTGATGTGTGGCTTCCTATCTGCACCTCATCTTGAATCTCACAGCCATGCCTTGCATTGATGTATGTGAATGAGCCGATGTCCGTCCTTTTGCCTAGCTTCAGTCCATCGATACCCTGAACAAGCCAGTTCCATTTGGTCAGCTTTCCTTCTGTTATTTCCGGAGGCCTCCAATCCGCGAAGCGGTCTTTCTGCTCTTCCGGCAATTTTTTATTCTCTGAAGTTTTCATTATTGCACCTCAATACTTGCATCTTACAATTGCTTTTCAGTATGTGATCTTCTTCTGTATTAGTTCCTTGTCCAGCCTGATTGTTGCCAGTATGGCCGTGATTCTTTTAGAGGCTCTGCCATCGCCATATGGGTTTATGCATTTTGCAAGCCTTGTCTTGAATTCAGGGCTCTCTGCCTTTTTGATTGCTTTGACAATATCTGCCTTGTTGTGTTTAACATCTATGACATTTGTTGACCTTTCCCGGTCATCCTGCCTGATTCCTATGTTCACAACTGGAAGCTTGAACGAGCTTGACTCGATAATGCCCGAGCTTGAATTGCCTATGAGGACAGCAGCGTATTTCAGCAATCCGAGATAATCCTCCTGTTTCAGGCTTCTGTGTGCTTGAATGTTCGGAAGCTTCTCATATTTCTTGATTTCATTTATTATCTTATCTCCTCCCGCATCTGAGTTGGGGTATATGATCACTGCCTGATAACCATCTTTTTCGCAAATCTCATTAATCGCATACAGTGTCTCCCTCATCTGTTCTCCTGCCATTTCCGGCTGTGTTGATACAGAATGCTGCACCACAACCGCAAGTTTTTTCTCATGGTCAAGTTTGTACTTTTTGAACAGTGTCCTCTTGTCAGGAGTCTTTTCATGCAAAATGACATCCAGCATGGGGGTTCCTGTCCTGTGTATCCTCCAGTCCTCTTCTCCGAGCTTCTTGATTCTTTCGGAGCTCTTTGATGTGGCCGGGAAATGTACATAGGCGAATTTGGTGATGGCATGTCTTGCTGACTCGTCAAGACCTGCCTTTGCGCTGTCGCCTCCATGAATGTGTGCTACTGGTATGTTCATGTATACTGCTGCTATCACGCCGGCTAGTGTTTCGCTCCTGTCGCCAAGCACGAGAAGAAATTCTGGTTTGGTCCTGTCAAGAGTCTGGGCAATTTTCTTTACAGCAGTTCCCATCGACTCAGCAACAGATAAGCAGGTTTCGTCCTTCTGGTTAATGTCCACTTTGATTATATTTTTGAAGCCATCATTCTCTATTTCATTATAAGTGTAGCCGTATTTCTGCATCAGGTGCATCCCTGTAGCTATTACACACAGCTCAAGCTGAGGGTTTTCCATGATTGCCTTCATTACAGGTTTTAGGTACCCATAATCCGCCCTAGTGCCAGTCAGCACGGCAATTTTTCTCTTTTCGAGGTTCTCCTTTTTGCCCGCAGGCAGATTTTGTTGTTTCATTTTTAGTTCTTCCTGAGTTCAGCTTTCCATATTATAATCTTCTCAGTGTCTTTTTTTCCGCTTCTCTTGATATAGGCGCCGTTGTACGGTTTTGACAGCGCTCTGATTTTTCGGTAGTTCTGTTCCAGAGTGTCATTTTCAAGATCAAGCTCATTGTCCCTCAGGCTTGGCTTTTCAAATACTGTTGCCTTTTCTTCATCCTGTTTGATGCGAGGATTTTTGTTGTTAATTATTAGCGGCAGGTATTTCTCTATCAAGGCTCGACCTGCAGCTATCACCTTCTCATACACATCGCCAGCATAATCGTCCTCTTCAATCATGAATATCTCCTGTCCTATGATGTCCCCGTCATCGAGTCCTTCTCCTGCATAGAACATAGTCACGCCGCTTTCCTTGACCCCCTGCATTATTGAGTTGATGATTGGCGCAGGTCCTCTTCCTTTTGGCAGGAGGGTTGGATGGAATGCCACAACCCCTTTTCTGGGCTTCTGGAGAATTTCCTTAGATAGTATCTGCCTCCAGCCTGCCATTAATATTATGTCTGGGCCAAGCTTGTCCAGCAGTTCCTGCTCGTCATTGATTTTTTTCACGTAATGCAGGGGTATCCTGTGCTTCTTTGCCAGGGCTTGCCATTTCTTTCCGGGAATGCTGTCGTACATGACTGTAGTGGCATCCTCATCAAGAGTTATTATTGCTTTGATGCTTGCACTGCCTACTTCCAATGCCTTCTGTATTATTTCGTATCCGAACTTATTGGCCGTCAGCACAACAATTTTCATTTTGAACCCTTTTTTGGTATTTTTACTGATTCCAAAATCTTCCATTGTGTTTTTTGCTTGTTTGTATATTCTATTCGAATCTTCTCATTATCATGAAGGCTTCAGCGTATTCTTTGCATATCTCGTTGCCTCTTTTTTTTGCCCAGTTCCTGACTCCTTCGACACTCCGCGGATGCGGATATTCCTTCACCTCAGACTTGTAGACGGCAAATGCTTCGAGTTTCTTTTCAATGAACTTGCCTATGTCGACAAAAAGGTTTGGCGTGAACATGTTGCAGGGCTGATAGTTCCACTCGGTTGAGCTCATGGTTTCGAAGCACCTGACTTCAATGTGGTCTATGATGGGTCGTGTTGCAGTCATCACTCCCTCAAAAACGGCAGTGTGGTCCTTGTTGATGTCATGCTTGAAGTGCGTGTACACAATGTCTGGCTCTACAGTCTCTATAACCTGCCTAATCTTCTGGTTGAATTCTCCTGATGCTATTGTGTTAAGCTTCTGTGTCGGCAGGCCTAGATAGTGTCTCTTTGCTATCCTCATGAGCTTGTTTATCTTTTTGGCCTCTTCAATCTTGGTGGACCTGTACTCATCACTCCATTCTGGGCTGTATGATTTTGTCACGATGCATACATGGACTTCGTTTCCATCATGCACATGCTTCAATATCGTGCCTCCTGCTCCGAGTATCTCGTCGTCGGGATGTGCTGCTATAACAAGTATTTTATTGGGTTTGTGATTGGTTGTTTTTGCCATTTTGTTCACCGCCTTAATTATCAAATTGTAGATAAACTTTGATTTTAAACTCATGTATATTCTTTAGACATTTCATATTCTTTTTTTTGGGATGAATCGGGTTTGTTGTAATCTTCCTCATTGTTTTCGACTTGAGCTCGCAAAGTCCATTTGCCGTCCTCTTTTTTCCACAGGTGAGGGCTCCTGAACTTGTCGATTGTGGCAGTGAACTCTTCGTCTGTCATGTCAAGGTATTCAAGTATTTCCTGGTGATAGCGTGCGGGAAACTCGCCGTCAAACTTCTTGACTAGACGCACTCCTTCCTCTCTGGTTATCTTACCGTTGCGTATCTCCTGCGCGGCATCATATGTGGCCTTGCCTATTCCGAACTTGACGAATGTGGTGTAGAACTGCAGGTCATCCATCTTGTCGTCCAGGCTGGCGTATTTGGAATATGTGCCGTCGCGCCTGAACGGGTTTGCCTTGAAGCCGCAGTTTTCAGCAGCATAGTAGTAGACTTCCTGAGGGTCCCACCTGAGGTAATATCCAAGGTAGTGGACCTCGACACCTCCCTTCTGAAGGTCAGATTTTTTTGGCGGAAGGTACCACCATAGGTCATTTAGTTCAACCCCCTGCTTTTTCTGCAGATCAGGCACACTGACTCCTCCAAGGAATATTTTTGTTAAGTCAATCTTATCTCCTTCGAATGAGAAGAATTTCATGTCCATTACAGGACTGTCCCCTTGTTTTATCCTATTACCGTATTCTGCTTCATTCTCTCCGTAGAATATGAGAGGGATGTTATACATAAGAGAGAATTTTGGGGCGATATATTTCTGTCCCATCATGAATGGCTGGAACGGATGTCCTATATTGATGAACGCCAGTCTGGTGAGTAGCCGATGGATTTTTCCATTGGGTGTGATAAGCGCATTGTCAAATCCTGAGTGGATCCAGTTCTGGAAGTTCTTCCAGCCTATTTCAGTGTATATATGAGGGGCCCACGTTACCGTTAGGGGATGCATGCCGTATTTGTATTTCAGGATGTGGGCTGTGAAGACGCTGTCTTTTCCTCCGCTTCCTGGTACGATGCAGTCATATCCTCCGTCATGCCTTCGGTGCTTGTCGCAGAGCTTCTTGAGCTCGTCTTCCCTTTTCTTCCAGTCGATGTTTTTCTTGTGCTCATTGAACCTGCAGGCGTCGCAGATTCCTTCGCCATCAAAATGGATTGTGTCTTTTTTGGTCTTTATTGTGTGCTCTCTTTCGACTGCAGAGCTCGGCCTCTGGTTTGAAATGACGCATCTCCTGCAGAAGCTGACTGTCTTTGGCAGTCCGTAGTATGCTTCGAGTTGGTCTTCTATTATTTGTTCTTGTTCTTTCTGCATTCTTTATTTCACCTTCAATTTTCTCGTGTAGACATCAGTTCAAGCTGTTTTTTTTGATGTCTGTTTGGTGCTTTGTTGTACCTGCTTGACCTGCTTGATTGAGCAAAATTCTTTCAGTATCTCCAGGCCTTGTCTGCCGCTCTTCTCAGGGTGGAATTGACAGCCTATTATGTTGCCTTTTTTCACTACTGCGCAGAATTCCTGCCCCCCATATGTGCAATTTGCAAATGAATCCTCTGGATTTTGTGGCTGGATGTTGTATGAATGTACGAAGTAGAAGTTCGTGCCTTCTGCGATATTCTCGAACAATGTCTTGCTCCAGTTTGTTTCTTCTGGTTTTGATATCATGTTCCATCCTATGTGCGGCACCCTGTATGTTTTTTCACCTGCGGTTGCAGGGTTGACTTCGGCAGGGTCCTTGAACTTGACTACTTTTCCGGGTATAAGGTCAAGTCCTTTGTGGGTTCCGAATTCCTCGCTCTCGCTCATGAAGAGCTGGGCTCCAAGGCATATTCCAAGCAGGGGTTTGTCCTTCTTGCAGTATTCCTTGATGACCTTGTCTAGGTTTTTTTTCTTGAGGTTTGCCATACCGTCGCCAAATGCTCCAACTCCAGGCAGAACCAAGTATTCTGCTCCATATATCTCCTCAGGTTCACTGACGAATTTGACTTTGTGGCCTAGATATTTGAAGGCTTCATAGACACTCTTTAGATTGCCGAGGTTGTAATTTATTATAGATATCACTTTTCCGCTCGCGGGTTTTTTTTCTTCCTGTAGGTCTTCCTTATTTTCAAGAAGGCTTACGTTGATATTGCTTTCGTGCAGGTATCTCTTGATTGATTGAATGTCTGTGATGTTGTAGTGGAAGAGGCTGGCGATTGCCACTGCTTCGACGTTGCTAGATTTGAGGCAGTCTTTCACGTCCTCTGCTTTGCCAGCGCCTCCTGACACTATAATCGGGACGGATACTGCTTCTGACACTTGTTTAACCAGCTCCAGCTCAAATCCTGATTTTGTGCCTTCTTTATCAACAGAGGTTATCAGCACTTCTCCTGCCCCCAGCTTCACTGCTTTTTTTATCCATTCAATAGCATCCATGCCAGTTTCCTCTCTGCCATTCTCGATGGTCACTTCCCACTTTTTGCTCCCGACTTTCAATGCTTCTACGGATAGCACAATGCATTGCGAGCCGAATTTTTCTGCAGCTTCCTTGATAAACATAGGGTTCTTGACTGCTGCTGTGTTGACTGCAACTTTGTCTGCTCCTGCACGGAGTATTGCATTTATGTCATTTATTGTCCTTATGCCGCCTCCTGCGGTCAATGGTATGAATACACCTTCTTTTGTAGTGTTGTCGACGACATTAAGAAGGTTGTCCCTGCTGTAGAGGCTGGCGACTGAGTCGATGTAGATAATCTCGTCCGCTCCCTGTTCATAGTATTTTCTCGCAAGCTCGTTTGGCTTTCCGACTATTCTAAGTCCTTCCAGATGGATTCCTTTGATGACATTGGGACCTTTTATGTCCAGCCGGGGTATTATCCTTATTTTTTTCATTTAATATCTCCTTTTGTATTTTTTTTGCAGTATTATGTAGATCCTATGTTCATTTTTTTGATTGATACTGAAGCATACCTCCCTCTTTAGGTGAGGTCTTTGATTTCATGAGCTGGTGTAGATCGTACTGTTCGAACTTGTGCACCACTTTTGTCAGGGATTCTCGCCAGTCTTGTATTATTTGTTTGAATTTGTTGCGTATCTGGTCTGAAATTGCAGCCAGGTCTTCATGGTCTGTGGCCAGCAGCACTATGCTGAAATCATCTTCTCCGGACATTGCGAATATCTCGGATACTCTTGGGTGTTTTGTTAGGTAATCCACAAAATCCTTCAGGTCTTGTTCTGCAAAGTCTTTGAGTTTTATTTTTGCTTCTACGATGATGGGAAAGCCTATATGTCTTGGTCTGATCTGTATCTTGGGATAATAGTAGCCTTGTTCTTTCATCTTATTTATCCTTTTTTTGACCGAGTCTACTGATAGGTCTACTTTTCTGGCTATGTTACTTAGTGAGGTTCTGCAGTCTGTTTGTAGTATGTTCAGTATTTCGCAGTTGGTTTCGTCAAGTTGCATTTTGCTTAAAAATAGTCAATTTTTTATAAATATTTCGAAATTTTGTTAAAAAAATGAATTTTGTCTTAAAATTTAAGATGGTTTGGTTCTTTCTGTTAACATTTCTTTCTAGTCTTTTTTGATAAAATTAGCTTTTGGAGTAGTAGTACTGTACTGAATCGATGTATGCATCTGCTATTTTCTCAAAATTTTTCTTATCAAAGTAAAAATCCATCTGGGGTGTGAAGAAATAGCAAGGATAGTCTGAGTGCATTACTGCATAAACGAATCGCTCTACTTCATCAAAATCATTCTTTTTACTTATGGCTTCCTTGATATTTGCCCCTATGTTTTTCAGGTCCGCTTTTGTCACGTACTTGAGCATCTTGTAGAAAGGGCTGCCCAGCACTACAAGCGGTTTGTTCCAAAGAATGACTTCCCAGCCGACAGTTGATGATACAACTATTGTGCATTGAGCGCTTTTTAGGATGTCATGGGTGTTTACATTACACGGAACGAGCTTCACGTTAGGAAGCCTTGCTATATTCTTGAGCCAGCCCAAAGGAGTGCTTCCTGGCATGACCGGATGCTCTTTAACTACAATCAGCATATCTTTAGGTATTTTTTTGGAGATCTCCTCTATTACCTCGTCCTGATGGAAGTATTCTGAAGCATTGCTGGCTATAGTGCAGTCATCCCACATGTTTAGCGGAAAGTAAACGAACTTGTCATCTGGATTGAAATTGCTGTAAAGCCTTCTGGCGAATAATGCTCTGATAGGCATGACTATCCATTTCATCATTATGCGCATAGGGTCTATGAAATCCCTTCTTGACTTTCCGCAGACTATATAGTGTTTAACATAACTGAAGTGCTTCTTGAGGCGCTTTAGGTTTGGAAGGAGAGGTTCGAATCCCACGACTGATTTCTTTTTGGTTATGCTGTCGACGAAATCCTTGACCTTTCTTTTGTCTGCAAGGCTCATATTGTGGTTCATGTACTCAGTTTTCACCCAGCCGTCAAAATAAAGGCTCTTGTCCATGAACATCCTCTTCTGCAGGAGGCTAGTCCCGTTCGTGTGTATTACTGGAAGATTATTGGCATGGCAGAATTTGTTGATTGTGAGGTTCATAAGACCGTGGTCGTTGTTGCATATTGCAAAAAGCCGGGTGTTTTTTTCTTGAGAGAGTTCGCGGATATATTTTTCAAGGAAATATATGTACAATGAAATCTGGTTTTTAAGGTACTTCTTACTGCTTTTGTAGACGCTTATTTCTCTGTTGGCAAAAAGCTCGAGGCTTTTCATGTTGAGCTTTTTTATGTCACTCTTGAATTTTTTTTCTGAAAACTTGTGTTCTTTTCTCAGCTGGTTTATGTTTATGGTTTTGAATCCTGCGTTCTCAAAATGTTTTGCGATATCATTGCAGTTTGTCACCACATCGATGTCATAGTCTCTTTTCTTGAGTGTCCGGACAATCTCGAGATAGAAATCATTGAAAAAGAAGTCTATGGCAGCGAACAATATTTTTTTTTTCATTTTTCAAAGCCTCATCATATTTGTGTATTATGATATGCAATATTAATCATATTATTTGTTATTATGTGGCCTTAGGCAGGGGATTGGTTGTCAATGTATAATCTGTACCAGATTTCAATGTTGAGCAGACACCAGAGCTTGTTTACGTTCCAGAAATCTGTTTTCTTTAATAGTTTTTCCATGTATTGTTTTTTGAATATCCCTCGGTTAATACAGCGGTCGCTCAGCAATATCTCTTCGAAGTACTTGTCCAGTCCTTTCTCGAGCCATTCACCGAGAGGTGTAGGGAACCCTCTTTTCTCCTGCTGATATACTACATCCGGCAGTATGCCGCGCATGCTCTCTTTCATCACGTACTTCAGCTCTCCGCCGGTCAGTTTCTGCTCGATCGGCACTGAAAGCGCAAAGTCTATCATCTCCTTGTCGCATATAGGGAATCTTGCTTCTATGGAGGCGGCCATGCCCATCTTGTCCTCAGCAAGAAAAAGTGAAGGAAGGTAGGTCCTAAGGTAGAGGTACTGTACCTTCTCGATTTCGCTGTAGTTTTTGGATTTCTTGTTTCCTGCAAGAACTTTGGCGATCACTTCTTGTGAATCATAATTCCTGGTTTCGTCGTTAAACCTGCGGGTGAAGGCTTTTTTCATGTCCTTGTCCAGAAATACAGTGATTATGCCGCTGTTTATCTGCCTGAAGATGACTGGCAGGAAAAGGTAGTACATGATGTTCATTCTTTTCTTGTCCTTCAAGACAGTGTAAATTATTTTTGGAATCCGGGCGGGGTTTTTTTTCATCTCGTCCTTATAGGCTTTGGCCTGGAATACGGGGTATCCTGCGAAAAGCTCGTCGCCGCCATGGCCTGTCATCACCACCTTGACTTTCTTTGATACGAATCTTGAAAGGTTGTACATGCTTATGACTGGTATGCCAATCCTTGGCTCATCCATATGATAAACCATCTTTTCTATTGTTTCAATGAAGTCTTTCCTTGTTATCTTTAGCTCATGGATGTTGGCTCCTGCCTTTTGGGCCACTTCACGAGAGCAGGATGTCTCGTCGAATTCGCCTTTCACGTCGAACTTGCACGTAAAGGTGTTGAGCTTGTTCTTGCTTTCCATTGAAGCGATTGTGGTGACAGTCCCTGAATCAAACCCTCCAGACAAGTATGTACCGACCTCAACATCAGAGATCATGTGACGTTTTACGCTGTCATGTATTATGTGGAGGAATTCCTCTTTTACTTGGCTGTTGCTCCTTTCCTTGTATTTGAATGTGAAATCCCAGTACTTGATAATGACTGGTGTCGCACGCCTTCCTTTTAGGCTGAATTTCAGGTAGTGTCCTGGTTCGAGCATCTTAATGCCTTCAAAGAAAGTTTTGTCGTCCAGAATGTTCTGGAATGTTAAGTATTCCGCTACGGCTTGCTTGTTTGGAACCCTTTTTACGCTCGAGTCCCTGAGTATTGCTTTTATTTCGCTTGCAAAAATGAACTTGCTTTTTCCAGACGGATTGCTTGATTTCTTGAAGTAGTAATACAAGGGTTTGATTCCGAGCCTGTCTCTTGCTATGAACAGATCTTTATTTTTCAGGTCGTAGATGCAAAAGGCGAACATGCCGTTTAGCATTTCCAGTATCTTTACCCCCCATTCCTCATAACCTAGAAGGATAACTTCTGTGTCGGTCCTGCTCTTGAATTTGTATCCTTTCTTCAAAAGCTTCTGTCTGATTTCCTGAAAATTGTATGTCTCCCCATTATATATGATAAGCTTGTCTTTCTTTGCATTCCATAAGGGATTCCTTCCTTTTTC
>JAFGHY010000028.1 GCA_016929855.1 Candidatus Woesearchaeota archaeon
CCAAAAATTGAATATAACACCTCATAATGGAAGTTGTTTGAATTTTGATTGTGTGGGGTATTGGGTGCGGGGGATTTTTTTGTTCATAGGTGTTTTTTATGTTGTTTATTCGTGAGGGGTGATTGCCGTAAATGTTTCGGACATTTGTAGGCAAGGCTTATTAAGGACTTACTGCTTGTTATTGCATGGATATTTTGTACTTGATGAGGAGGGAGATGGTTCGAAGGAGATATTCTCCCAAGACTGTTCTTGTGTATGTTGATTCTGCAAGGAAATTCTTCAGGTGGGTTGGAAAGGAGCCTAAGCGTGTCACCAAGAATGATATCAGGGAGTATTTGCAGGAGTTGGCATTGAGGGATTTGTCTTCCAGTACTTTGAACCTGCATCTGCAGGCTATCAAGTGGGTTTTGGAGAATGTCCTGAATAAGAGGAAATATTTTGTGACATTGCCTTATTCAAGGAAGGAAAAAAGGCTGCCCCTTGTTCTTTCCAGGGATGAGGTTAGGAGATTGTTTGATGCTGTTAGGAATGAGAAGCACAGGTTGATGGTCAAGCTCATGTATTCTGCAGGCCTCAGAGTTAGTGAATTGTTGAATCTTAGGGTTGATGACCTTGATTTGGAGAATTATTGTGGCTGGGTGAGGAAAGGAAAAGGAGGCAAGGATAGGTTGTTCGTTGTGGCTCAGGCTTTGCTGGATGACCTTAGAATGCATGTTTTTCTGGAAGGCCTGCAGAACGAGGACTACTTGTTCAAAGGCAGATTCGGGTCTTATTCGCCTCGTACAGTGGCTGAGATACTGAAATCAGCATGCTTGAGGGCAGGTATTCGTAAGAAAGTGCATCCGCACACGCTTAGGCACAGCTTTGCCACTCACTTGATAGAGGATGGAGTGCCTCTTATAGTTGTTCAGAGCCTCCTAGGGCATGCCAGTCCGAATACTAGCATGGTTTACGTTCATGCGAGCAATCCTGCAAGATTGGACGTTAGAAGCCCTCTGGACGCCCTGTAAGTCTGAAATTGTGAAAGCATTTGGTCTGAGGATTACTTTTAAAAAGGGGCTTGCATTCCGTTGTTTTGAGCTAGATTGGGGGGTTGCCCGTCCCCTGTCGGCGCAAACCGGGCTTACGGCGTGATCGAAGCCTGCCAAGCGGCTTTGGCTCAGATAAGAGGTCTGGAGTGGACTGTTGATCTCTCGTCTTCATTGATTGTCTCTTTTATGAACTGAGTCAGGTCAGGAATGAAGCAGCTCTAAATATTTGGGATGGTGCTTTGGAGGTTGCGGGAAGTAGGGAAGCTTCAGGTCAGCCTTTTGTTT
Source organism: Candidatus Woesearchaeota archaeon (assembly GCA_016929855.1). GTDB lineage: Archaea > Nanobdellota > Nanobdellia > Woesearchaeales > JAHJEM01 > JAFGHY01. Next base: position 1,317 of record JAFGHY010000028.1, read on the forward strand.
GTTTTAGAGTCCATTGGCAGGCGTGCTCGCTTTTTATTCGCTTACTGTACTTTTTATTCGCTTGCTGTAGAATCAATTACTGTGTCTGCAATTCAATGAAGTGTGTTTGCAATTCAATAAAGTCAAGTTCATTCTAGTAGAACTCCGCACTTGCCTGGCAGGGCGCTTACTGCTTTTGCGTGTCTGTTACTGTCTTGTTCTTTCACGATTACCACTGTGCACTTGAATTCTTTTTCGAGAAGTTTTCTTGCGTCATTTAGGACTTGATGTTCTTTTCTCTGGCTCGCGACGGCTTTTGGAAGGTTGCTTTCTTTAGTTAGTTTGGGTATGAGTTTCATTGCCTGCTGGCTTTTGCTTTTGACTTGAGGGTCTTGCATTGCTTTTGTTATGATGTCCTTGGGATTTCTTGTCTCTGCAAGAGTCTGTTTAACAATGTTTGCGAGCGCGTATTTCCATTCTTCTGCCACGAACAATGTGATTTTGTTGGCTTTGTTGATGTTGGTAAGTTTCATCACGGATATTATGTCGTTGCGTGTGTTGTCGAGCATCTCTTCGAGATAGTCTGTTTCTGCGTCGATTTTGTTTTCATCGTGCAAGGGCCAATTTTCGAAGCTTATGGTTTGTTTGTGTCCGAGTTTTTCCCAGAGTTCTTCAGAGATGTGGGGTGTGAATGGGCTGATGAGTTTGACTAGTGCTTCTGCGCTCTGCTTGCTAATGCTGTTGCGGTTGTGCAGGTAGTTTGTGAACTGCATTATTGATATGATGGCTTTGTTGTACTTGATTGCTTTGATGTTCTCTGTCACTTGCTTGATTGTGCTGTGAAGCTTGCTTTCTTCTCTTTTTTCTATTGCTTCACTGCTGACTTTTTCGCTCAATAGGTCAAAGAATTTCTTGAGGAACCTGTAGCTTCCTTCTACGCCTTGGCTTGACCATTCCATGTCTTTGTCGGGGCTGGCAACGAACATCATGTAGAACCTTCCTGTGTCGATGCCGTACTTTTCGCTGACCTCTTCTGGAAGTACTACATTGCCTTTTGATTTTGACATGACACTGCCGTTCAGGTGCAGCATTCCTTGATTGTAAAGCCTGACTGCGGGTTCGTCCACTTTCAGCAGGCCGAGGTCTCTGTAGAATTTTGTGAAGAACCTGAAGTATATGAGGTGGCCTGTTGCGTGTTCTGTGCCTCCGATGTACTGGTCTATGGGCAGCCAGTAATTCACTTTGTTCGAGTCGAATATCTTTGTGTTGTTGGCTGGGTCGCAGTATCTTATGAAGTACCAGCTGCTGTCGATGAATGTGTCCATTGTATCAGTTTCTCTTTTTGCTGGCTTTCCGCAATTCGGGCATTTTGTGTTAATGAACGGCTCGTGCTTTGTGAGCGGATTCTCTGCGCCTTCGAATTTTATGTCCTCGGGCAGTATCACTGGCAGGTCTTTTTCTGGCACAGGCACGATTCCACAGGCATCGCAGTACACGATGGGTATTGGGCAGCCCCAGAACCTCTGCCTGCTTATCAGCCAGTCTCTCAGCTTGTAGTTGACTGTGCGTTTTCCCCAGCCTTTTTGTTCGGCGTAATTGGTGATTTCATCGATTGCGTCTTTGTTGTTCATTCCGTTGAAGTCTTGGCTTTCCACTAAGATTCCGGGGTCGATGTACGCGCGGCTCATCCGTTCTGCATTCAATTCCCAGCTCGTCGGGCTTATCACGACTTTTATTGGGAGATTGTACTTTTTTGCGAACTCAAAGTCTCGCTGGTCGTGTGCGGGCACGGCCATGACCGCTCCGGTTCCGTAATCGTATAACGCGTAGTCTGCAATCCATAATGGGCATTTGTCTCCTGTGAATGGGTTGATGAAGTATTTGCCGAGGAACATTCCGTTCTTTTCTTTGCCTTCGGCTGTTCTTTCAATTATGCTCTTCTTCTTCACTTCCTGTATGAAGTCTTTTGCTTTCTGCTCGTACTCTGTCCCTTTTGTCCACTCAATTACTTTTGGGTGTTCGACTGCCAGCACAAGATAGGTTATTCCGTAGACCGTGTCTGGCCGGGTCGTGTACGTGCTTATCTTGTCAGTCTTCTGTCCTTTCTCGTCGATGACGTCAAACCAGAGTTTTGTGCCGTGGCTTTTGCCGATCCAGTTTCTTTGCATTGTCTTGACTTCTTCGGTCCAACCGTAGAGTTTGTCAAGCCCTTCCAATAATTGTTCTGCATAGTCTGTTATCTTGAGGTACCATTGGTTGAGTTCTTTGCTCTCTACTTCTAGGTTTGTGTGGCGCCAGCACGTGTTTTTTGGGGTGACTTGTTCGTTTGCCAGGACGGTGTTGCATTTGCTGCACCAGTTCACCAGACTTTGTTTCTTGTATGCCAGGCCTTTCTCGAGCATCTTGAGGAATGTCCACTGGTCCCACTTGTAGTATTCTGGACTGTGGGACATGATTTTGCGCGTCCAATCATAGGAGAGGCCGAGGCTTTTCTGTTGCCTGATGAAGTTTGTGATTGCTTTTTCTGTGAATATTTTTGGGTGGCTCTTGGCTTGGATGGCTGCGTTCTCTGCAGGCAGTCCGAAACTGTCGTATCCCATCGGGTAGAGTACGTTGTAGCCGTTCATCCTTTTGTAGCGTGCCAGCACATCTCCGATCACGTAGTTTCTGGCGTGTCCCATATGCAGGCCGCTGGCGCTGGGGTAAGGGTACATTTCCAGGCAGTAGAATTTTTTCTTTCCAGGATAGGCTTTGACCTCAAAAATTTTGGTGTCTTCCCATCTCTTCTGCCATTTTAGGGCTATCTGGTTGAATATGTTGCTGTCTCCCATTTGTTGTCTCCTGTCTGTTCTGAATATAATGGTTGTTTGGGGTTGGTTTGTATTTATAAAAGTTAAGAACAGCGTGCTTTCAATTTATATCTAGATTGACTTTTTTGCATTTTGTTGTTTATGTTGTCGGGATGGATTGCCATTCACTTAGTGAATGGAGGTTCGGAGTGTTCGCAGACCAAAAATCTGCTTTTAGAATTTTGGGCTGCCTATTACTGTTGTATTCATTTTTGTTGTGTTCATTTTAATTGCAACTAGTTTTTGAAAAGTAGCTTTTGTTTCCATTCTTTTTTGGTCATTGATTCTTTTTATTATACCAAAACACTTATAAACCACCATTTCCAGTTTTGGCTTATGGCAAGATACAAGATTGTTTATGACCGGGAGGCGTGCATTGCCGCGTTTTCGTGCGTGCAGGAGGCTCCGCAGTTTTGGGTTGAGAATCAGGAGGAGGCTAAGGCTGACCTTCAGGGCGGCCAGTTCAATGACGCTTCCAAGACTTTTGAGCGCGAGATTGACGAGAGCCAATTAGAGGTTGCTCAAAGGAGTGCTGATGTCTGTCCGGTGCAGGCAATCAAGATCGTGAAGCTGGAAGATTGAGCATTTGTTTTTGTTCATTGGCTTTCAGCGTTTGCTTCAGAGAGGTGAGATGTTGATCAAGATTAACCTAAAAAAGATTCCTAAAGGTCCTACGATTATTGAGGGTTTTCCTGGTTTTGGTCTTGTGGGGACCATTGCTACTGAGTTTATGATCGAGCACTTGAAGGCTGAGCTTATCGGCGAGTTCGTTTATGACAACCTGCCTGCTACAGTTGCAATCCATAAGAGCAAGCTGGTCAGGCCGATGGCAGTTTATTATTCCGTCACTTATAATCTTATCATCCTGCACACGATCCTTAATACCAAGGGTTTGGAGTGGAAGGTCGCTGAAAGCATCATTGATTTCGCGCACAAGATAAAGGCGAAGGAGATAATCAGCATTGAGGGAGTGGGGAGCACCAGTCCTGATGCTGACACTAAAGTGTATTGTTTTGGCAAGAAGTTTGAGGAGTTGGGTGTCGAGCCTGTGAGTGAGAGTATAATCATGGGAGTGACTGCTGCCATCATGCTCAAGTACCCTAAGATCCAGTGCCTTTTTGCTAGCACACACAGCCAGCTTCCTGACAGCAAGGCCGCGGCTAGGGTGATTGAGATTCTTGACAAATATTTGGGCTTGAAGGTGGATTACCTGCCTTTGATACAGCAGGCTGAGGAGTTCGAGAAGAAGTTGAGAAGCCTGATCAAGGAGCAGGCGAGTGCCGAGTCTGAGGCTGACAAGAAGAACATGAGCTACTTGGGATGAGTATTATTCTTCCTCCTTTTTTTCTTGACATATTTTACGGTGTAAAAGTATGGTGTGAAATGTTTTGACTTTGTACCAGCTTGATTTTGTAAGATTGATTTTGTAAGATTGATTTTGTAAGATTGATTTTGTACTATGATTACCTTATTGCCTTGTGCTGTGCTCTGCTCAGCATTGGTCCGTGACAAAGGGTCACGGGGAATTTTCAGAACAAAAAGTTCCTTTTTGTTCTGGCCCTGTCCTGCTCTCAGGCAGGCACATGCCAGTCTCAAGACTGGGGAATAATAAGAAGTCAGGATTAGTAAGTATTGATTATTGATAAACCATTGATGATTCTTTGGCATATTAGAGATATTCTGTTCAAACTGGCCGTTCCCTGTCCTTTTCCACTGTTTCTTCTTCTGCTTTCAGAACCATTTTTTTCTTCTCTTGAGCTGGAATCTTTGGTATCTTATCGGGAAAGAGGTGTTTCTTGCTTGCCTTGATGATTATTGTGCAGAATATCATGGAGTATATCATTATGGCGAAGAGCATCTGGATTAGGATGTTTAACAGTTCGTTGTTTATTCCGTGGTTGTGGATTGTGGTGAAGTAGAATGCCACGACTGCGACGCTTATGCCTTTGGGCATGACAGTACTGATGAAGACTTTTTCCTTGAACGTCAATTGCAGGCTCTTGAGTGTCATCTGGGCAGTCCCGTACCTTATGAATATGAGTGTGAGGAAGACGACAAGGCATTTGACAAAAAACCCTGCGTCAAGTGGGAGTTTGACGACGATTCCGAGCAGGACGAAGACGAGTATTTCAAGGCTGGTGCTGAACACTGAGCTGAATCCCATGAGCTCTTCTTTCTGCCGTACGTATACGCTTCCGAACACGAATCCGAGTACTGCTACGCTCAGGACTCCGCTGCCTTTCAGGTTTTCTGCAAGTATGTAAGCGCACAGTGCTGCGGTTATGAGCACTAGGGGGCTGAGCTTTTCAGAGTAGTAGCGTTTCATTATCTTGAACAGGATGAAGCCGATGAATAGTCCTGATCCCAGTCCCACCACTATCTGGAGGAAGAGTGGTGTTATGTAATCGATCAGCGTGGACACAATGTCTATCTGTCCGCTCTTTTGGATGAACTCGAATATTATCAGGGGAATGATGACTGTCAATGGCGTGTTGAACAGGCTCTCCACTTTGAGGAGGCTGAGCATCTTGCTTGACTGGTCTTTGAGCATGAGGAATACTGCTGCCGCGTCTGTCGCCACTAGGAGTATAGCAAACGTCGCTCCGTAAAGGAAGTTTTCGACGCCGTATGGCTGTTGCGAGAAGAGCAGTGAGATTATGAAGCCTAGTATTATTGCTGAGAGTATCATGAGCACGCCTATGTACTTGAGGCTTGTTATTGACATCTTATCCAGGTCTTTGAGCTTGAACTGGCTGCTGCCGTCGAATATCAGCATGGTCAACGCAAGGATGCTGATGCTTAGGATGAAAGTGCTGGAGAACTCGAAGAGCTGACTGCCGTTGTACTGTATGCTTCCCATGAATATGCCTATGGCTATAAGGAATATCATCTCAGGAAACTTGAGCTTCTTGGAGAGCACTGTGCCAAGTATTCCTAGAAGGAGTATTACTGCAATGCTCGTGAGCACGTAAAGCGATGGGTCTACCATGAGGTCCGCCATTGTTATCTCTCTTTATGTTTCTGAAATTGCTCGATTTTCGTTTGTTTATTCTGTGATTATTTGTGTGCGTGTATTTAAAGATTATGAAACATAGAGTTTTTTTTTGTCGTCATATCTTGTTATGCTGGTATTTCTATGTCTTTGTGAGGATGTGGTAGAATGTCTCGAATATGGGCACGTTTGTCGTGACGGATATGAATTCTGCTCCTATCGAGTCGGCTATCTCTTTCAGCGTGTAGATGTGGCTGTACAGCCGTTCAGTGTAGTCTTTCTGCATTCGCTTGCTCACGAACGTCTTCAGCAGGCCTCCGCTCTCGGCATCGGTCAGCTCGCTTGTCCCCTCAAATGGCAGGTGCTTTTCCTGGCTGTCCAGAACCTGAACCAGAATGATTTCGTTCTTTTTGAAGTGGTACAGGGTTTCTTCGATTTCTGCCAGGTTGTATAGGAAGTCGCTGACTATTATCACGAGGCTCCTGCTTTTTATGAGTTTCTTGTAGCTTTGGATGCTTTTCTGGAAGTTTGAGAAGCCTTCAATCTTGACTCTTGACAGGAAGTCAACAATCCCGACAAGGCGGTTCCCGCTGGCCTTGCCTCTGTATGTGTTGAGAGTGTTGTTGAAGATGCTGAACTCGTAGCTCTCATTGTTCTTCATGGCCATGTACGCGAATCCCAGTCCGATCATTGCTGCATAGTCGTACTTGTTCGGGTCGCCGTAGTCCATGCTCCTGCTGGCGTCGACGATTATGTGCACGCTCAGGTTTCTCTCTTCTTCGAACCGGCGTATGTATAGCTTTTCTGTCTTGGCGTACACTTTCCAGTCTATTGCGCGGAAGTCGTCGCCTTGCACGTACTCCCTGTAGTCCTTGAACGTCAGCCCGCTTCCTACGTGCGTGCTTTCCCGGTTGCCTGAGTAGTTCGAGAGCACTCTTTTTTTCATGACCAGATTGAATCTGTCAAGTTCCTTGAGGAATTCGGTCTTTATCATTGTGGGATTGTGTTGTCGGTATGTTTGATTCTTTGTTGCTATTATTGACTTCTTGTGTAGTGCTGAGCAATGCTCAGCTTAAGGCCCATGACTTTTGGTCATGGGAAATTTCCAGAACAAAAAGGAACTTTTTGTTCTGGCCCTGTCCTGCCCTCGGGCAGGCACTACCCAGTCTCGATACAGGCTTTGGACAAGAAGTCCTTAGTTGTCTGCAACCAGGCATCGTATCCATATTTCCTACATAAAATTCCTAAACTTTCTTCAACAATGCATCAATCACGTCGTCGGGTGTCTTGCCTTCCCGTTCTGCCTTGAAGTTAAGTATTATCCTGTGCCTCAGGACGGGGTAAGCCATTGCTGTGATGTCTTTTTCGCTGACGAACTTCCTTCCGTTAATCAGCGCGTGTGCTTTGGCAGCAAGTATGAGCCCGATACTTGCCCTGGGTGATGCACCGTATTCGATAAGTTCTTTTGTGGTCCTTGTCTTGCCTACGAGGTCGACGACTTTCAGCTTGAGGTCTTCTGCGATAGGCAGTTCTCTTGTCAGTATCTGCAGGTTCTTTAGGCTTGTCTTGTTTAACAGCACGCTCAGATCCTGTTTCTTCTCTCTCATGGCGTACCTGTTGACTATCTCCAGCTCGTCTTTGCTGTCAGGGTAGGTTATGAGTATCTTCAGGAGGAACCTGTCGACTTGGGCTTCAGGGAGAGGGTATGTTCCTTCCTGGTCTATTGGGTTCTGTGTTGCAAGCACGAAAAAAGGCGTCTCAAGAGGGTATGTTGTGTTTCCGACTGTGACTTGCTTCTCCTGCATCGCTTCAAGCAGTGCTGACTGTGTCTTGGGTGTCGCACGATTTATCTCGTCAGCCAACACTATGTTGGCGAATATCGGCCCCTGCTCGAACTTGAAAGTTTTCTTTCCCCTGTCTTCCTGTATAACATATGTTCCGGTGATGTCTGAAGGGATGAGGTCTGGAGTGCTTTGTATTCTGCTGAACTTCAGGTCGAGGATTGACGCGATAGTGCGAATCATACTGGTCTTTCCCAGTCCAGGATAGCTTTCCAGCAGGGCGTTGCTGTCGCAGAGTATGGCCACGATTATATGGTTTATTACTTCTTCCTGGCCGATTATGTTCTTGGCTATCTCTTTCTTGATGGCTTCGAATATGCTTTTGAGCTTGTCTATGTCGTGTATGTTTTCTATTTTCACCATTTTATCTCACCATTGTATTATGTATTTTTTATGATTACAATCTTTTTTTTGGCTTTTCTTTAGTTCAGCTTGGAATTATTTTTCCTGTCTTTTCTTTCTTGTTTCAGCTGATTTCTATCAGCCTTGTGTTGTACGTTCTTGCCAGGGCCTGGTCGCTGATGGCCTTTTCTATGTTTGCCTCTCCGCCGACAGCACCCACTTCTACCGGGTATGAGTTCTTATTTAAATTTAATTCATCCTTGTCTCGCATCTCATCAAGTTCTTCAAACCCAGTTCCCAGTAGGAGGTCTATCTCTTCTGTGCCTAGGACAGCAATAGTCTGCTCGCCGAATATTGACGAGTCGTCCACCATTTCATTTCCTGGAGCATTGGTTATGAAGCCATGCAGTCTTGACAATGGTATGCTGATCTCAGGCAGGCTTGTCTTCAGTACGGGGCTTACGCTCATTATCAAGGATAACAGCAGGAGCACTGTCACCTTCCATAGGACTTGCCTGTAATCAATCAGTGTTCCGCTGTATATTTTCCTGGCTTCTCTCAGTAGGTCCCTGAAAAGGGCCTGCACCATGACTGATTTCGAGTTCTGATGGTCCTTTGCAGTCCTCAGCATTTCCTTGACCCGCGGGTTCTTCTCTTCTATGACTTGCAGTTTCATCTGAGTATAGGACCTGTAGAACAGGAAAGCCAGCAGTAGTAGTGATGGGATCAACGACCACATGACATTCATGCCGAATAGGTTGAGTATTATGGCGCACAGGACGAAGATTATTGCGCTGTTCAGGAGTGCGTTCAGCCCGCTGACTTTCAAGGTCTCAAGCTTCAGTTCCCAGAAAAGTCTTTTTATCGGGTGCATTCTAGTTCAAGTCTCCGCATTGCTCTTCGTACGCGTCAAGCAACGCATTCTTTTGCCTGATTTTTTCGTTCAGATCGATGACGACCGCCTTGTAGTATGTGAGGTTGGCCTCCAGGCTTTCGACTTCGGCTTCAGCGTCATCAAGGTCCTGTATGGCGTTTAACAGCGCGGCTGTCTTGTGATCAAGCTCTTTTTGGGTCTTCTTGAGTTCTGTTGATGTTTCGTCGAGCAAGCTCGCTTTCTCCTCGTAGAGTTCATCGTATTTTTTGATATCAACTTCTGTGGTGCTCAATTCTGATTTCAGCTCTTCCATCTCAAGGTGAAGGCTTGACAATGCATTCGCGCATGATGAGAAGTTGTCTTCGAATTCCGCTTTCTTGGTTGTCTCGTGAGTGATTATTTTCTGGTTGACAAGGCTGCTGAAGACAAAGTATCCTATCATCAGCACTATGAGCACGAACATGAACAGGTTGACCTTGTGCTTCAGTATGTTCTGAGGGTAGTCCCTTCCGTTCTTGTTTGATTCAGATTCTTTTTGGATAATCTTTTCCCGTTTGGCGCGGATTTTTTCGAGCTCATGGTCCTCAATCATTGGTTTCTTATTGGGTTCTGCATGGTCTTTTTTTTCATCGTTAGCATCACTGACTTTATCTTTAGGTTGCGGAATGATGTTTTTCTTCTTGACATTATCGATCAGCTCTTCTTCTATATCTTCATCGTCCTTGGCTAGGCGTATGCCTTCAGGGTCTGTGTCCTTCTTCTTTATCTTGATTTTCATGCGTCTTTCCTCTCGTGCATCTTCCTGTATGCTATTTCGAATAGAAACAAGATAATTGCTGTCATGATAAGCGCCCAGTGGAAGTAGATGTTGGTCTTCCTCATCCTGCGGCTGTTTTTTATCATCTGTTCTGCCATCTCTTCTATCTCTGAGTCTTTAAATATTTTGCCTCCTGTCGCCGTGCTGATGTGCTCCAGCGCACCGTTGAATCCTATCTTTTCGTACTCCAAAGGATAGTTCACGGCATACACTGCATCCAGCACGTTGGCGAATCCAGGCTCTTCAGACACGAGGGCATTGCTTAGGAAAAGGTTCTCGCTGACTTTGGAAAAAGTGAGCTCTTCAGATACAGGGTGTTTGTCGCTCTTCACGCTCACATAAGTGGGGACGTTGACTCGGGTGTCAGGCACTGTCAGGATGTATTCTGTCTTGCGCTCAGGGTCTCCGATAAGCCAGTTGATTGTCCTGCTCGTTATTATGGAGTGCTTTTCTTCCAGCAATGGACCAAGGGTTCCGCCTGCATTGACTGTTATGGCGGCGACCTTTCCAAGCCCTGCAAAATTCCACACAGTTAGGGCGGCGTCTCCTGGCGTTGACACGATGAGCTCGCGTGCGCTTCGCTTTGCGGTCACGCGGTTGAAGCCGTTCATCTTAGCCCCTCTGATGTTGATGTCTCGTGTTATGAAATGGTTGGTGTTCAATGCCAGCAGGTCAAAGGATTGTCCCTGCTCGACTTCCCCGGGGTCTCCGAACAGGACATTGATCTTGTTGCTCTCGTCCATGCCAACGTAGAATCCATATCCTGCTTCTGCCAAGTCCTGCAGGAACTGCTCGTCGATGTTCAATGGGTTCCTTGCGACACCGATAGTGTAGACCTTGATTCCTTCCTTGGCCATGCTCTTCACGAGCTCCAGGGTCTGAGCCCTGTAGGCCACTTGTCCATCGGTCATGAGAATGATATTCTTCTCCCTGCTTTGTGTGTTGAGCTTCTCGTATGCAGCGAGGATGCCTTCGTAGACATTTGAGTCAACGTCTCCTCTTTCTCTCTGCTCTTCAGGCACTTTCAGCCTGCTAAGCTTGTCTATCAGGTCTGGCTTGTGTTCGTATAACTGCCGCACATCGGCTATCTTGTAGGCTTTTGTGCTGAACGCAAGTGCTCCAACGCCATGGCCAAGTCTCAATTGCTTGACGATGTTTACAGCGAATGCTTTCATCACGTCTATCTGGCTTATAGGATCAACGATTTTCACAAGGCCTTCAGGTGTGACGTTGTACCTGACTCCCTGGGCGCTTCCTGATATGTCAATGACTATCATGAGGTCTGCGTCTGCCCTCTTCTTGACTGTGCTCCCGACAGTCACGGGCAGTATTGTCTCGAACATGCTGTTCTTGTAGTCGTCGCGCTCAAAACTGTTGTATCCTCCGATGACTAGGATTCCGTTGCCCTGCGTAAGGTATTCCTTGAGCAGTTCAGTTTTCGGGTTGAGCTTGCCTGCAGGCATGTCCTCGATTATGACTGCCAGGTATTGGCTGATATTGCCGGGTATGGACTGCGATCTGATCGGTTCGTACAGTGCTTCAAGGAACATGTTTAACGGGCTGTCAGTCTCTGTCACATAAAGTATCTTCGGCTTGTCAATCACTTTTATCGTCATGTAGAATTTGTTGTTATTGCTGAAATGGTCCTCTTCCTCGTCGACAATCACTTCGGCTTCTATTTTGTGATAGCCTTTCTCAAAGCTTCTTGTCACGAATATTTGCTCGTCAATGGTTGTTTCATCATATACTGTTGTTCCGTCAATCTTTACTTTCACCTGCGCGTCATGGAATCCCAGTTTGTTGACATTGACTGTGTAGGTCGTCTCGACTCCGCTCACTACTTTGGAGGGTCCTTGGATGCTGATGCTCGCGTCACTGATAATAGATTCAAGCTGAAGGGCATATATGCTTGCATTCCTGACTGATGCTTCAAGTGCTGCTTCCAGCAGGGTGCTGCCTTCTGTGTTCTGGCCGTCGCTTATTACTAGGATGTTGTCGCTCTCTCCCAATCCTTTCAGCACAGCGTCACCGAGCCGGGTCATTTCTTTTGTGTTGATGTACTTCTTTGAGACAGGTATTTTTGTGTTCAGCTTCTCGAGGAAAAGTTCTGGATTGTAGTTGAATGCCTGCATGGATGCTGAATTGTCTATTATTGCCGTCACTCTGGGATTTCCTTGGGATAGTATGTTGACTTCCTCATACGGCACTGCTAGTGCAAGGACGAGCAGCGCAAAAATCAGGCCTCTGACTATGAAGACGACAAGCCTCACATTCTTTTTGGCTTTTGCCCCTTTGACGAAATTGATTGAGAGCAGGACTATCATAGCTACAATTATTGGCGCCAGCCAGTACAGCCTCTCCGGATAAATCATGTTGAACATCAGAAGTCACCCCTGTACTTGACGAACAACAGCTCTATCATGAGCGCACTTATGCAGGCGATGAGGAATGCTGTTAGGAGTTCTTTCGGGACTTTTTTCTCTCCTGTCTCCCCGACTATTCCTCCTATCTCTGTCTCAACTTCTTTGCTCATTCCTATGTCTGATTCTCTCTCGCTCAGCAGGTTTGCAGAGTAAGACACTTTAGGCGTCGTATAAATGCCTGATGTTTTCAGATCTATTATGTTGGTTTTTGCCTGCCTGTTGTCGGGAAGCTTTACATCAATCTTTTCTGGAAGGTTTATTATCTCTCCAGTCTGCCTGTTTAACACATTAAGGTTCTGCCTTTGCAATAGGAGGTTGATGACATTCTTCCAGAATATAGGGTACCTGACGTCGACCCGGAAGTCGCTGGTCTTATCGAACAGTCCATAGTATAACACCCTGCCTTCCCCCAGGGGTGCCAGGACTATCAGAGGGCTGGGCTCTTCAAGGTCTGCCATGGCAAGAGGCGTGGAATCCTGCACTGCCTCGACGATGTACACTGGTTTTGCGCTTCCCATGTCAAGGTCCTGCGTCAATGGGCTTTCTACCTTGATTATGTCTGCGTCATCTGCCTTTCCTTTATACTGGACTGGCAGAAGCCCTTGGAAGTCTATCTGGAATAGGTCGTCCTGCACGAATATTATTGCGCCGGCTCCCTGTTCGACTTGTTCTTTTATCTCTTTGATTTTTCCTGGCAGGAATTTCTCGGTTTCGACGTCTTGTATTATTATAAGGTCGTGGACTATTTCAGGAATCTTTGGAGGGTATGCTGTTTCTATCACTAGCTCGAGGTTTGTCGTCTGGCTTATTGAGTCAAGGACTGCGTATTTTGTCAGGCTCTTGTCTATGTTTTCGTTGTTAGTGATTATCAGCACGTTGGCTTTTGACGTTTCAGGGGCGCTGATGTATGCAGTATTGTCTACTTCAAGATTGTCATATTCTTTATCTTCCACGTTGATTGTTATCTCGCTGAGCCCGGGAGGCGTCTGGATTACTGTTTTTTCTGTGGAAAGGGAGGCCATGTTTAACGTCTCGATGAGTTCGCCGTTCAATTTCATCCTGACTGTGAGGTCTTTGTTGTTGAAGTTTCTGACGGATATGCTTGTCGTCTCGTCGCCGATGCTCATGTCCACTATGCCTGCATTGTTCGTGTTTTTTGCAGTTATTTTTTCAAAGTAGACTTTAATGCCCTGTGCTTCCATGTTAAGTTTGACGTTCTTGAAGTCTTCTGGATTGGAGACGCTGTCCACCATGTCGCTTATCAGGAACACGCTTCCTTCTTTTGACACGTAATTCCTGGCTTCTATGAGGGCAGAGAACAAGTCTGTTTTGGTGTCGCGGGTCTTGATGGACTCTATCGCCATGCGTGCTTCTGCCTTTCCGACTTTTTCGACCACGACTTCAGGATATGATCCAGCAAGTATTATTGTGTTGGTGCTGCCGAGGCTGTCCTTGGCGATGTTCTTGGCTTGTGACATAAGGTCTTCTGCCTGCATGCTGGCGCTCACGTCGACAACCACTACAGTATCTTTGAGGAGGCTCTTCTCATTGACTTCGATGAATGGTCTTGCGGCAGTGACTGCCAGGAGTATTATGATTATCAGCTGGATAAGGAATAATGGGTCTTGTATGAATTTCCTGAGGAAGCTCTTGAGCCTTGATTTTCCTTTGTCCTTGAAGAAGAACATGAGACTCGGTATCATCTTCTTGTTGGGTTTCGGCCTTATTAGGTATATCATGAAGAAAGGGATGAGCATGAGTAGTAGGAGTATTGCTGCGGGTTGCATGAAGTGCCCGCTGACTCCAGGGAATGTACTTTGGAACCAGTTGCTAATCTGGACAAAGGGGGCTCCAAAATCCTTTATGAAGGGTTCTAATGTAACCATGATTTTTTTGTCGTCTATAAGTTTATGAACTTTTGCTAAAGTGCCACTGAAAGTAAAACTATAAAAACCAGTCCAACAATGATTGTGGTATGGCTTCAATTCCTGGGTTGGCTTACATTATTGTCGGACTGGTGGTCGGCGGGTTCAGCTGGTACACTTATTTTTTGTCCAGGGAGATTTACATGTGGCTGTTTTTTGCTGTCGGCGTTGTTTTTGTCATTGTCGGTTTTGTCAAGATTTTCCGCAGGCCTGTGAGAAAGTCCAGACAGAAGTCCAGGGAGGAGATTGAGGCAGAGCGTGAAAAAAGCATTCACAGGGCTCAGGCAGAGCATATGATTAGGCACGTCCAGCAGAGGACAGGTCAGGAAGGCATGCATCATCCCGGTCAGCAAACTTCTCACCATCCAGGCTATAATGAGCATGCCAGTCAAAGCCATCCAGTCAATTATGGTCGGCATAATCACCCGGGCGGTCATCATGCACCTCAGGCATACCATATCGTGCAGTGCCCTTCCTGCGGGGCAAAGAACCATAGCACTTCAAACTTCTGCCACATCTGTGGGACTAAGTTGTAAGGGGTTGTTTTTAGTATTATGAAATTCTTATTATGGCACAGGCGACAGTAATTGTGAAATAGGACTTGAATAACAACACAACTGGCGACTGACGGCTACTCCTCACTTTGTTAGTCATGTCCTGTGACCCATCTTCGACTGGGGCGTCCCCCTGGGTCACCTGCGCCAGTGTTGTTATATCAAAGTTTTAAGGGCAACAACAATGACGCAGATGGGATGTCTCATCCAGAGGTTTTCGACTGCAAGGAGAAAACCTTTTTGCCAGTCATTATTGTTGTTGCCGGCATTGTAAACGATTCTTAAGGTTTGCCAGCTAGTACTATTGTTGCGTACATGTGTTCAAGACCTCTTCTGTCTGCCATTATGGTTGGTTTTTTCTTTTTAATTCAAAATTCTCTTCACAAACCATAAACTTATTAAACGAATAATCCACAGTACTTTCATGGACGCCATTGAGTGCATCAGGAGCCTGCATCTTGTGAAGTCTTTCATTGACAAGCCTGTGGAGTGGGATATTCTTGTCAGGATTCTTGAGTGTGGTCAGCGGGCGTTGTCGGCTGCCAATTTGTATCCGTTCAGGTTCCTGGTCATCACGAATAAGGAGATTATTCGCGCCCTGCCGAGGCATTGCTTGAATCAGGAGGGTATGTATGCTCCATTGCTTGTTGTTGTTGCTGCCGAGCTCGAGCGTCCTGAAAGGTTTTTTGGTTTGCGGGGCAAGAGATTGTATGCAGTGCAGGATTCTGCTTATGCCACTTCCAACATTATGCTCGCGGCCACTGCGATGGGATTGTCAGTCAATCTTGTGAGGGCTTTTGATGAGTTCAGGATTGTTGAGATGTTCGGCATGGGCGAGAACGTCCGTCCCCAGGCCATAATTGCAATGGGTTACAGCAATGAGAAGCCCGAGCCGAGGGAGCTGATTGACTTAACGCACATCACATATTTTAACAGGTATGATTCTAAGATCAAGCGTCCTCACATGGTTATGCGTGATTATGCTGTTGAGGTGCACCGTGTTAGGGACGAGGCAAAGGCAAAGGCAAAAGACCACCTGAAGAAACTGCATGAAAGGTTCAAGGAGTCTTTGCAGAAGAGCAAGGAAAAGAAGTAGCGGAATCTTGGGTGGACCGATTATTTTCTGGTTGTTCATTGCATGGTTGTTCTGGATTTTTTGTGGATTATTTCCAGATTAATTCAAGATTATTTCTGGATTATTTCTGGCTTCTGCACCTCAAATTTATAAGTATGGCTGGATTTCTCCAGTATGTGATGTGAACTTGATTGAAGAATACTATTTTCCGCACGAGAATCTTAGGAAGGAGCAGGATCAGCTGATAAAGGCTATCAGCAAATCAGTCAATTCAGGCAGTGACCTGTTAGTGAATGCTCCTACAGGCCTGGGCAAGACCAGCGCCAGTCTTGGTCCTGCTCTCAAGTTTGCGGTGGAGAAAGGCAAGAAAGTGTTGTTTCTTACGTCAAGGCACACCCAGCATGAGCTGGCCATGCAGACTGCCGCTTTGATTAAGGAGAAGTTCAACAAGAGTATTGTGGCTGTTGACATTATCGGCAGGAAGTGGTTGTGCCTTCAGCCCGGCGTGACTAACTTGTACGCGAATGAGTTTGCCGAGTACTGCAAGGCTATGAAGGAGGATGAGTTGTGCGATTATTACAAGGCTTTGAGGGAAGGCGACCATTATTCCAGAGCGACAAAGGCTGCTTTGGATTCTTTGAAGGCGATGCCTGTCGTGGAGACGAACAGCCTTATCGGCGAGGGAAAAAAGTGGGGTGTGTGCCCGTACGAGCTGAGCTTGTTTATTGCTAAGCAGGCGCATCTTATTGTGGCTGATTATTTCTATGTTTTCAATCCGAGCATCATGGAGACGTTCATGAAGAGGGCGGAGATTGCTTTGGAGGACTGCATTATTGTCGTGGATGAGGCTCACAACCTTCCGGACAGGGTGAAGGAGTTAAGCACGGCGCGTTTAACGACGATTATGCTACAACGTGCTGCTGCTGAGGCAAAGAAGAACGATCGGGATGATCTAGCCCAGGCAATGTCTCATATCGTCGATATATTCGAGTCTCATCCAGTGGATGAGGAGACTTACATGCTGAAGGGTGAGTTCATCGAGAATGTCAGCAAGTTCAGAGAGTACACTGAGCTTATTGATGACTTGGAGGAGCTCGCGGATAAGGTTAGGGAGGAGCAGCAGATGTCCTATCTGGGCAGTGTTGCAGGGTTTCTGCGCGCTTGGGAAGGAAGTGATGAGGGTTTCACCAGGATCTTGTCCAGTAGGGAGGGCTATAAGGAGGATTTGAGGATATTGAGTTACAGGTGCCTGGACCCCTCAATAATCACTGCTGGCGTGATAAATAATGCTCATTGCACTGTCATGATGTCAGGCACTCTGACGCCGACTGAAATGTACAAGGATATTCTAGGGATGTCTCGGGCAGAGGAGCTTACTCTGAAGAGCCCGTTTCCTGACAAGAACCGCTTGAACATTATTGTTCCTAAGACGAGCACCAAGTTCACCGAGCGTAGCGAGCAGCAGTACAAGAATATTGCTGACATTCTTGGCAGGATTCTTGGTGTTGTGCCGGGCAATGTAGCCATATTTTTTCCTAGCTACCAGTTGAGGGATGACATCCAAAAGTTCGTGAAGACGAGCAAGACTCTATTCACTGAGGACGGCAGGATGAGCAAGGGTGAGAAGCAGGAGTTCCTGAACAAGTACCGTAGTTATAAGGAGACTGGCGCTGTGCTGATGGGTGTTGTGAGCGGGAATTTTGGTGAGGGCATTGATCTGCCTGGTGATGAGCTCCAGTGCGTTGTTATTGTGGGCCTCCCGCTCCAGCGGCCTGACTTGGAAACTAATGCTTTGATAAATTATTATGAGAAGAAGTTCAGCAACGGCTGGGATTATGGCTACTTGTTCCCTGCGTTCACCCGCACCCTTCAAAGCGCTGGCAGGTGTATCAGGAGCGAGAACGACAAGGGGGTCATATTGTTTGTTGACGAGCGTTACAACCGCCCGAATTACAGGCGGTGCTTTCCTGCAGAATGGGACATTAAAGTAACGGTCTTGTATGAGGGCATGATCAAGAAGTTCTTTGAAGAGAATGGCAAAACTGCTTCAGCTCAGCAGAAGCTCGGTCAGCGTTGACCTCACTAATGATACCTGTGCCGCCAGGCATAAATCATCACGCATGCCAGGAAGTAGTATATTATGATGTTGATGAGCAGGTTTATTAGATTGAATCTGACATTGATTGTGTCTCCAGAGTATTGTTCTCCATATACAATAGGAAACCCTATTCCTTTTGCCCAGGCATTGATACAGTCGACTCCTTCAGGAGTGGAGTTGCACAGCTGTACGGGTTTTGGAATTATTGAGATTAATATTAGTAGAATAAGGAATATTATTATTTTTGCCTTGTCTGGCTTGAAGAATTCTTTTTTTGGAATCACACATTTATTGTAGTTTCAATGGCTTTTAAACCTTTTTATATTTATCTTCCATATAGTAAACTTTAACCACAACACCAAATCAGTATACAAATCCCTATACAAATCGAAACATTTATATATCAGTTGCCCTTTATATACAGAAAATGGTTGTTTTGTTTGACCAATACAATTTGCCTGACAACATATACGAGATTATCTTTGCGACAACCCAGCAAGTGATTGTGGCAAGGATGCTGGTAGACGAGATGAAGGCAAAGGGCAACGAGATAGGCAAGACAGAGATGAGCATGTTCGCCACTGCATTGCATGACGGCAAGGTTATTGAGATCAAGGAGCAAGGCCCTGTACCGGTCAGGAAGAAGCAAACATTGTCATACAACAAGCGTCAGTTTTACGATAGAATCCTCACCCCGATGAAGACGATGGGTATCATAGACTACGACCTATACAAGAAGACGTACAAACTTTCGGAAAAGTTCAACAAGAACATGATGCGAATCGGCCTCATGTGGCTACAGGAATTACGGAAACCTCCACTGCAGTAACGACCTAATCAACTACCACATGGCAAGGCTTGCCTACCATGAGGCCACCCTTCGCAACCTGTCCGCGTGTTGGAATACGCGGCCTTGTAAACTGATGAATGAAGGATAATATCAGCAGATAGTATTAGAATGAGGTACTATCTGTACAGTACTATCTGTACAGAATGATATTATTTGGAATAATATTCATGAGGGCTTTCCTGCTGACTCCATCTAGCCACCCTCCCTCTCCCAATGTGACCGGTAGGAAAGCCTGTTTCTTCTATTCGTCAAGCTCCTTGCTTCCGATTTCTTTACCACCCCCCATGACCTGGGCAAGGAGCATTCCCTTTTTTTAGGTTGTTTGTTTTTAGTTGTATTTTTGTTGTTGTCAAATACTATTTGTCGGAATGGATTGCCTTTTCTCTTCGAGAAAAGGGGTTCTCAATCTACGCAAACAAAATTTGCTGGCAGAATTTTGGTTTGCCTATTATTATTGTATCCAATTATTGTGTCCATTTTAATAAGAAGTAGTAATATTATTTCTAAATATTCAATTTAAAATATTCAATATAGTTATAAACTATTACATAATCACCTAATCATGGCATTGGAAGCAATCCAACTTTCGAACAATGAAACTCTTTCAGACCTTAAAGTCGGTGGTATTTATGTAGCCACATATCGTGAAGGTCTTTTTTATCTTAACTACAAATTGAAGACAAAGGTCAACAGGGGGAATTACAAAGAGGGCAGGAAATATCCTGTACATGTCACATCAGTCAGCCCTCCTGACCAGTTCAGGATTGAAGTGATCTACGAGCCTTTCAAGACGGTCAATCCCAGCACTTTGTCGGGCTTGACATTGAACGATAAAGGCCAAGTATTCTCAGCACCATTGATGGTCTTGGATGTTAAACGCCGTGCCGCCTTGACTTTGGTGTTGACTGACGGCACGGCCAACATCAAGTGCTACAGCAAGGCTGATTTCTATCCTTTCCTTGAGAAGGGTAAGATTGTTGATGCTTCATTGCGAATAAGGTTTTCTGAGCAGGCTCTTGAAGGTGAAATCGTATCTTTGAAGAAGCCCGAGTTTGACGTAAGGGAATTGAGGATGCAGATTCAGGAGAAGCATAAGAGAAGATGCGCTACTGACACTGAGAAGTTGTTGCTGTCGGACAATGCAGGCATAATGGAGAAGATGAAATCCAGGATTGTTCGGGCTGCAGAGAGGATACGGAAGGCGGTGTTCGAGCACCAGCCGATTGTTGTCCGCCATCATGATGATGCTGATGGCTACTGTGGTGCCTTGGCGTTGGAGGCCGCGGTGATGCCTTTGCTCAAGATAGAGCATTCGAATACTTACAACCAGTTTTCGAGGGCTTCCAGCAACAGTCCGTGGTACGAGTTGAGTGAGGCGTCAAGGGATACACAGAGGTTTGATAATCCATTAATAGTCATTGTTGACAATGGCAGTTCTGTTTCAGATGTACACGCGTTGCAGGTCGCTTCAGGGAAAGCGGACATTGTTGTCATAGACCATCACACTCCTGTGAAGGATGGGTCTAATGAAAAGTACATTTGTGTTCATTTAAATCCTTACTTGTTTGGTTTTGACAGCAGCATTTGTGCAGGCATGCTTTGTTCAGAGGTGGCTAATTTCATCAACAGCAAGACTGATGTTAAACACATTCCTGCGATTGCTGGTTTCTTTGACAAGAGCAGCGGGCCTGTTTTTGAGAAGTCCAAGGAGATTTCAGGCATGGGTGCTGACGAGGCACTCAAGTTGTCTTGGCTCGTCGACTACATTGGTCGGCACGTGAAGTACATCGATGGTCTGACAATACTCAATGAAATCATTATAGAAAAGAAGTTCAAGCAGTACATGGATATGTTCTGGGATTATATTGAGAAACAGCTTCAAGATGCAGAAAAGACTATCAGTAAGTTCATGAAGGAAAAAATGGTGAATGGTGTGAAAATTGTGTCTATTGACTTGTCGAGTGCCATGAAAAGAGGGGATTACCCGCCTCCTGGAAAGTTCACTGGCTTGATGCATGCGAGATTCAAGGACCAGAACCAGAATGTGTTGAGCTTGGGCATTGCAGATGATTATTTGACTATCAGGTCAAGCATTGCCGGATTTGATATTAACGATTTGATTGAGAACATGAAAGAAGATTTTCCTTTTGCGCGGATTGAAGGCGGAGGCCATCCTATGGCTGGTTCAATCAAGATGGTCCCTGCGTCCAAGGACATGATTCTTAAGAAGATTGAAGAGTACATTGCCAGACAAGGTTAGTCTTGCTTCAATGTCTGATTCTTGCTTTGCTGCTTTATATTCAGGGCTGGTTGCTTTTCTGGCTCATTTTTAAACCAAAAGAATTTTAAAGGAGTAATTCAAGATTATTTCATAATGCCTAAAGAGTTTGAATTAGAAGAGGATGAGCTAGCTTTTGGTCTGGATGAAGAGCCTATTCTTGAGGAGACCAACTACGAATTGAAGAAGTTAAGGATAATAGCTGTTATTGTAATACTGACCGTGATTATTATTGTGGGGTTCACACTGCTCTACTTTTCCATGAAGAATGCCACGAAAGAGATTGAGGTTGAGGTGAAGGAGGATATTGTCGTGCTCAAAAACAATACCATCAGGGATTACAAGGAACTTGACATCTCATTTGAGGATTATATCAACAATTCGCAGGCTTATGAGGGGCAGGTTGTGGAGGTCACAGGATTCCTTTTCAAAAAATTGATTCCTTCCAGCGACAGAGGCGGTTATTACGAGGAGTTCATTGTGG
The DNA here is from genome assembly GCA_016929855.1 of Candidatus Woesearchaeota archaeon. Classification (GTDB taxonomy): domain Archaea; phylum Nanobdellota; class Nanobdellia; order Woesearchaeales; family JAHJEM01; genus JAFGHY01. Next base: position 22,698 of record JAFGHY010000028.1, read on the forward strand.
ACTACCATACTAACTTGATCAGATTAAAGGACTTGACTGCCAGACAGCGCTTGCTGTTCGAGACTGGAAAAAGGTCTGAACTGCATTACAATGTAACAGGCATATTCCATAAGAGCTTTACTGGACCCGAGATTTCTGTCCAGTACATCTACGAGTCTGAGCGTCCTATAGAGTTGATTGAGCATATTGAGACTTATGAGGAGAACGAGACTCTTACAAGATATGAAACCAAGACCGTACCCAAATATCCTTGGCTGCAATGACACAGTTCTGGGTTTGTTGTTAAGCTTTTTCTCTGCTTAGATTTTTTTTTGAGCGTGCATTCACCACTGGACATCTTGTCATTATGCTTTTATTTGGCATTTCTTTAATTGCTTTATGATTCTTGAGGAGCTTCAGCTTAAGAACTGTAAATACAGGTCAAGGCATGGTCTTAGTGAACGTCTGGTCAGGAGGCACTTTCAGAAGAAGGGCTATGAGGTCTTCAGAGGGAGTATCCTGTTGGACAAGGAAAATTCTGTCAACTATTATAAGTGGCAGTCCTTGCAGGAAAAATATGACCAGATGGAATCCGTTCTCAAAAGGCATTTGGGAGATGATTTTGCGCGCATCCAGAACTTTGTCCGTTCCTGGGCTGGAGTGCCTGATTATTTTGTCCACAGGCCTGCAATAAACGGGGGGGATATGTTCTTTGTCGAGGTAAAGATGGGTCAGGAGCAGATTCGGCCCAATCAGTACAAGTGCATGTGTTTGCTGGAGGAGGTTGGCTTGCCTGTTGTTGTCGTCAGGCTGAAGCAACGGCTTTTCAGGGTGAAAACACAGGTTCAACTGGTTACAGATTCAGATAAAGGTGGCGTGCGACTGTGTAAGGTTGTCCAATCAAGACAGTGTAGATTGACGCAGAAATATGTTAGAAAGCCCAGAAAATCCAGATAAATTTTTTAAATTCAATGCAAACGCTATCTGTTATGCAGATACTAGCCTTTACAGACAATCATGGGGACAAGAACGCCTATGCAAAGATTAAAGAGAAAGCTGTCAAGGCAGATATCATCCTCTGCGGTGGTGACTTCACGATTTTCGAGCACGAATGGCAGGATCACGCCAGGCTCATAAATAGCTTGGGCAAGCTTGTACTGCTCATACATGGCAATCATGAGAGCGAGACCTTGTGCCAGAAGATGGCCAATGACTTCCAGAACATCCATTTTCTTCATAACAGGGTATTCAAGATCAAGAACCTCATGTTTTTTGGATGGGGCGGCGGTGGTTTCTCTGATTATTATCCTGATTTTGAAAAGGCTGTGCGTGAGAAGCAGAAACACTTTGATAAGGAATTTGTATTGCTGACGCATGCTCCCCCTTATAATACAAACATTGACCTTGTGGGCAGGCAGCACGTGGGAAGCAAGAGTTTCTCAAAGTTCATCGCTAAGCATCAGCCCCGTCTGGCTCTATCAGGGCACCTGCACGAGAACTTCAAAAAGGTGGATAAAATAGGCAACACTATCATAATGAATCCTGGCCCGCAGGGTACTGTCATCAAGATTACTCCTTTGTAGTGTCTTGATTAGTATTCCTTATTCAAATTTATTTCTTCAATATTAATTGTAGCAGGATGTTAATTGTAGGATGTTCTTGATTCAAGTGCATTCATGCATATTATCGCGTAATGCAATGCCGCCTGGCGAACCTTCAGACTTATGCCTCGTTGACAAATAGCATGGTTGGTATTATCCTTGAAGAAATAATGGATGTGAGCGTGGCATTGCAAAATTAGGTTATTACATTTTATGGTTTGTCTAAGAATCTGTCTTTGCTGTCTTCTTTCATCAACAGCACGACTCTGCTGGGTGTGCTTTCGTCAATAATCTTGTAACTGCAGTACTTGCATATTTCCTCTGCGAATTGTTTAACATTATCGTGGGTTGGCATGTTCTCCAGCTTGAGGCGTTCCCTGCTGGCTCCCACCCAGACATAGGCTTTGACTTCAACAAACTTCGGGTCGGCCCGCTCGAAAAGTTCAGCATATTTTTCCGGCTCGACCATATTGACATCTTTAATAACTGTTAAACGTAATGTTGTGCGGGTCTTGTCCTTTAGGGTTTTCATAATGTCCAGGCTTTTCATCAGCTTTTCCCAGGCATCAGGCCGCATCGGCTTGTCAAGTTTGTCGAACATTTCCGGGTTGGGGCTGTCCAGGCTGATGTAAAGCTGTGTGGGCATTGGATTCAG
>JAFGHY010000029.1 GCA_016929855.1 Candidatus Woesearchaeota archaeon
ATTTTATTGGCTTTAAGTATCTCCTCTACAAAGGCCTTCTGCTCTAGCATCTTAGGTTTGGTGCCGAAGATGTACATGTTAATCATCATACTCTTTATTCCACTTTCTGGTTTGTCTCTCAGTGCGTTCAAAGCCAGCTCTGTGAATAGTGGAGCATCTTTTGGCAATGGCATGATTATCCTGTCAAATCTCTTGCCTTTTTCTATGAGTTCTGGGACTACAGTCCTCACGTTACCGCAGTATGTTTGTACATTCTTCAGTTTATTCTGCTTGAGATTAATCAGGGAGTAGTGGTGGCCTCGAGGGTTTATTTCGACTCCGACAATGCTTTTGGCAGGGCTGTTCTTACTTAGCGTGCATTCGTAGGGGCTGCATCCGCTGAACATCACTAGCACGTCTTCGTCTTTTTTCACCTGCCTGGCTATGCGCAGTCTTTCCGTCGCTAGACGGGTGCTGTAGTATACTTCTTCAGGATTCAAGGTTATATGGACTCCGTTCTCCATGACTGTTGTTTCTTTGTTTGGTTTGCCTGCAATGTGGTTGAGTTTCTGGAGCCGGAATGTTCCTTCATGCTTGCCTCTCTGTAGGACTGTTCGTATTGTCTTGTTCGTCCTCAAGAGTGCTTTACCTATCGCCTGCCTGTAGTCGTTCAGCTCGTATGAGATTTCTATTATTGCGAGGTCGCCGAGAGTGTCATAGCTTGTCTTTATGAAGTCCTGCAGATTTTTTGGGATTATCATTTCAAGTTCTTTTCTGAAGCTTAGTTTTTCCTTTTTTTTCTTGAGTGCTTTCTCAACTATCTCTTGCCCTTTTGTAGGCTTGAAAGTTGTTTTGCTTTGGACTAATGGAAAATACAGGAAGTCCTGCTCTTTTAATGGTATGTATTTGAAGTCAAGAAGATTCTTTTCTATCAGAAGTTTCTTTGTGCGGTCTGCATCCTTCAATGTGCATTTCAAGGCTTTCATTTGCTCTCTGAAATCATATTATCATTAAAAATATTCCCCCAATCATTATGAGTGAGGCAATGCTCTTGGATAGTATGTGCGTTTCACGGAAGAACAGTCCTGCTGTTAATGTCACGAAGAGGCTTTGGCTCCTTTTTAGTCCGATAACCACTGCTATGTTCTGTACTGCTGCAGCGTTGAGATAGAAGAAGTTAGCCAGGAATGTCAAGGCTCCAAGAGGGACCAGCGTTTTCCAGTCCCTGCGCAGGTCGTAGATTATTTCCATGAAACCGTGCTTGTGTGATTCAATGATTATGAAGTTAACTCCTACCAGCACCCACAGCCACACCATGTATGTGATTGCATCAAGCTTGTGTGATAGTATCCACCTGTCAAGTGTTGCGGTGATGCTGAATACTATCATAGAGCCTATCAGCAAGTGCATGTAATGGTTTTTTGCAAAGTGCTTCAATGGCTCCAGAAGATCATGACTCACTCTGTCAACCTGTAGCACGTAGGCTCCGGCTATTATCAGTAGTATTCCTGCAAGCTGGTTGAGTGTGGGGGATTCTCCGAGCACAAAATATGCGATTACGAGCAGCAGTAGGGGGCTGAGATTGGAGAGGGGGGCTGTGATTGACACGTCCATGTGCTTTGTGGCTTTCATCAGGTTTCGTATGCCTATTGTGGCGAGCACTGAAACTCCATAAATTATCAACAGGTCCAGCCATTTTATACTCAATTCCAATATGATGATGAGTACACCGCCCATTATCAATTTTACTAGGCCTCTTGACGCGCAGAATTCCAAGGTGTGCTCTCTGCGTAAGGTTTTTTTGTTAAGCACTGTCATTGCTGCAATGCATAGTGCGCTCAGCAAGGCCAGCATATACCAGGGGGTTGTCACATGAAGTCACCAAGTCCTCTCTGTTGTGTTTTGGCTTTATCAAGTTTTTCCAATGTGTCCAAGACTCTTTGCCCTGAGAATTCATGCTCATCCACGAGTATTTTAATAATTTTGTCTTTGTCAGGACTTTCCCAGCTCAAATCCTTCACTTCAAGTGTTTCCACGTTTTTGAACAGTCCAAAAACATCTTTCCAGCGCGTGTCAAAGTACTTGCTCCACTTTGCCTTCTCAAACACTTGGTCTAGGTTTTTGGATTCTTTCACTAGTCTCAATGCTTTCTTTGGCCCCAGGCCTTTGATTCCACCGACATTGTAGTCTGTGCCTGCCAGCAGAGCCAGGGCGATAAGTTGGTCTTGGGTTAACTCTAGTTTTTTCAAGCTTTTTTCCAGGCTGATCCTTTCGGGTTCAACCTTGTCGTAAGCCAGCTTTCCAGAGATTTTTCGCCGTCGGGCAATGCTGAGATTCCTTATTACAAGGGGTGCTCCGAACAAGAGGCTGTCTGCATCCTGGCTGAGCACAGCATCGCATACTCCTTGTTTGACAAGTGATGCTGCTTCTGCTTCTCCTTCGCCGGGGGCCTGCACTATCGGCTGGCCCAAAGCTGCAATGAGCCTTTTGGCTTCGTCAATCATATCTCCTGTCAGCCTGCTGGTCCTGCCAGAGTATTTCTTCATGTTATCCACGTCGCCTTTTTTCTCTGCTTCCCTGTAGGCCAGTTCGGCAGCTTTCTTCAGCTCAGCTCTTCTTTCGATCTCCTTTCTTTTAAGTTCAGGGGCCTCGCCGTCAAACACGAACACGAACCTGATTCCCTGGCTTATCAAGTTTGAAAATCTGTTAAACAATCCGACAAGGTGGCTGGTCACATTCCCGCGTGAATCGCTTAACGGAGTTCCATCAGGCCCGCGTATTGTTGTCAGGAACATGTAGAGTTGGTTGAACGTGTCAACTGCGAGCTTCATTCCATTGAGTTGCGTGTATGTTATCGGTTCTTTTTCCAGAATGTCAAGTATTGGACTTCCCATTTTACTCAAGTTTTGTGAATCATAATTCTTTCAATGTTATTGTCTTGAACTGTGTCAATAGCATTTCCCTTGCTTTTTTTGTGACCTTGCCTGCAGTCAAGTAAAGTACTGGCATCTTTTTCATCTCACCCTGCACGTATGCGCTGCTCAAGTCGGCGTCGTTGCACGTCTTCTTTGATTTTGCTTTGCACCAGAATTTCAGTGCCCCGACTGCACTGGGTATTCTTACAATGTATTCCATGTCAGATCCCTTGCGCAGGATATTTTCCTCTACAACTTTTATGTTGTTTCTTGAGAAGTAACTTGCTATCTTCTTTCCAAAGTCAGAGCTCGCGTCTATTCTTATTCCCTGTGCTGGTTGTTCAGGCAGTGTTTTTTGTTTTGCAGGTTCTGCCTTGACAATGTCCTGTTTTGAAGTTTCAACAGTCTGCTTCGGTGCTTCCTTTACTTGAGGTTCTGGTATAGGGGTTGCCGTTGCCGCAAGCTTTGCAACAGGTTCTATTGGTACGGATGACTGCGTCGATGCAGGTAATACTGCTTCAGGTGCTGTCATCTGTTTGGTCATTCCTAGCAATTCTCTGATCTTGTTTTCTGCTTCTTCGCTAGGTAGTGTAAAGTACTTCCAGTACAGTTTTGGCTGGCCGTTCACATTCACTTGCAGGGGAATTGCAAAGTCTCTGATGTTCCTCAAACTGACTCGGATCAGCGTTTCTGCACTTTCATCTGCAACTACTCCTTTTTCTTTCAACAGTCTGGCTGTGCGCTGGTCTTTCTCGTTCAGGTAAGGAACAAGGTTTTCGAGTTTGTTCTTGTTATGCATGGAATAATAGAATGGGCTGCTGCCATGCTTTGTATGGCTGACTCGTATCTGGCCTGCATTTGACAGCTGAGAAAGGATGGCTCCGATGAGGAAATTGTCTCCTGCTCCAACAACTTTCTTTATCTCATTCGGTTGTATGGGCCCCCTGCCTTCAACTATTTTTAGAACTAACTCTTTACTGAGCATGAAAAAGAAAAGAAAAATTGTTTATTTAAAACTTGCTGTTTTCCTACTTCTTTTTAGCATAACCTTCCATGTATGCTCTCAATACATCTGTAGGATTCGTGCCTTTCTTCCTGCAGGTAGCAAAGAATGTTCTTTTGAATCCCGGACTTACTCTCACTCCAACAATAGTCTCTTTGACTCCTCTTTTTGCAGGAGCTTTTTTCTTGGTCACTTTCTTCTTCATTACTTTCTTCTTTACTGTCCGTTTAGCTTTCTTCTTTACTATCCGCTTGGCAGTCCTACGTTTAGCTTTTCTTTTAGCTGGCATGTTAGTTCACCCCACGAACAAATTTATATTGGTAGAAGGCAACACCCTTTATAAAGATTGTTGTTAATAGTGTTAAATGCGTTAAACCAAGGCATCGGAAAAGTTAAACCTGCTGTATTATGGTCTAAGCCATTTTATCTCCCAGTATGAGACGTCGTTTTCATCGTCGACAACACCCATCAATAACCTCTTTTTGGTGCTGTGTGCTACACGATTCTTCGCGGCAAAATCATACCATGTCAACTGCTCTCCTTCATGTACGGGGTACACAATCCATCTTGCGTGGTCTTCGCCTGGCTTGATGCCTCTGTCATACACGCGGAAGTCTGCCCCGAATTTCAATGCTGTCTTGATGATGTATCCTCTGCTTCGCATATCCTTGAAGACACAATATCTAATCCAGAAATCAGGTTCTGCCCGTCTTGCTTTTGTTAGGAACGACTCGAATTCTATGAGTTTGCCTCTGCCGTCAACCAGTTCCAATCTGCCTTTTTCCAGCAGGAAAAGGCCTTCGCATAGGTTTAGCTGGATTTTGCCGTCATCCAGCTTTTGTCCATAGGCACTTTGGTTGAATAGGTCTCTGGCCCTGTCAGAGTCTTCAAGCAGGACTCTGTGCTTGGAGTATACTGCTTTGACTTTATCGTTCTCGCTACTTTTTCCTGTAGCCTTGGAACTGGTTCTGGCAGTATTTGGTTGTGCTTTGCTTGTACCGGGTTTTGTTGTTTTTTTTGCGGGCATGGCTTTCTGAATTCTGTCTGGCTTTAAAAAGCTTTTTTAAAGAACATTTTTAAATGACTTCAGACCCCAATTAATCATGGAAATCACATTTTTAGGCACTTCATGTATGGTGCCGACAAAGGACAGGAATGTGCCTGCCATTTACATGGAGCATAAGGGTGAAGGCATCCTTTTGGATTGTGGTGAGGGTACACAGAGGCAAATGAACATTGCAGGTATCAATCGTAATAAGGTCAGGAAGGTGCTTATCACGCACTGGCATGGAGACCATGTCTCAGGCCTTGTGGGCTTGATTCAGACGATTGGTAATGCTGTTGATGAGGGTGGCATTATAGTCTACGGTCCGAGGGGTACGAGAAAGCACATGGACTGCCTTTTGTGTAGTTGCGTGTTTGATGTCAAGCTTAATCTGAAGGTCGTGGAGCTCAATCCTAAGGGGGTTGAGGAATTCTATTCCAATCAGGATTACGTGCTTTCTGCAGCTGAAATGGACCATAGCACGCCTTGTGTAGGGTATAGTCTGAGATTCAAGGATCAGCGCAAGATTAATTTGGACAAGGCCAAGAACTTGGGGTTGAGGGAAGGTCCTGTTATTGGTAAGTTAAAGGACGGTAGGAAAGTGACTGTGAAAGGCAGGGAAATCCTTCCTGATGATATTTCTACGTTAGTCAAGGGAAAGAAAGTCACTTTTATCTTTGATACAAGCCCTAACAAGAACTGCATAGACCTTGCAGAGGATAGTGACTTGTTGATTTGCGAGAGCAGTTTCACGTCTGACCTGCAGGAAAAGGCACAGGAGTTCAAGCATGTCACAACTCAGGATGCTGCACTGATTGCGAATCAGGCCAATGTCAAGAAGCTTATAATAACTCATTTCTCTCAGCGCTACAAGACTGATGAGAAGCTGAAGAAAGAAATCCAGACTATGTTTGCCAACAGCGAGACAGCGCATGATTTCATGAAGACAAAGCTTTAGTATATTTTGGCATGTTTCTTGGAACTTGTCAGTGTTTGTGTATTCTGTAAAGTTTATTTATTCTGTATATTTTCTTTTGTTCCTGTCAAACCGGGGTGATGAAATCGCGAGCAGTGTCAGTCCTTTCATGTGCTTGTATTTTGTTCCTTTTGGATAGATTATGCAATCTCCTTTTTTCAAGAATTCTTTTCTTCCGTCAATCCAGCACACGCCCTCTCCATCGAGTACATAGTAAGCGACATTACTTTCTTTATCAATACCTTCTCTGATGTCATCTCCGACTTTAACCACTTTAGCAACACTGAAGAAAGGCCAGTCTTCTTCGTTAAGAATATCAGTCACTTTTGTGCTGCCAAATTCCTTTTCTTTCAATTCAAAGGCTCGTATTATTCTGGCTTTCATCGTTAATCTGTATTTTTCTGTGTGGTTTTACTTGCTGGCTAGCTTGATGTCTTCTGCCCTGACTGTTGTTCTCTTGGCGTGCTTTGCGAGGTCATTAGCGTCCTGTCCAATCTCTACGGCAATCTCTTCGAGTACTTCTCTCAATGCTTCTTTTGCGTCTTCACTTACCCTGTCGGCTCCGGCTCTTCTGAGCAGGCGTTCCATTGCAGCCAGAGGAAGGTCTGTCTGTTTCATGATAGATAGATAATGTTTTGAGGTTATATTTGTTTTGGTTATGACTGGACTTATGGTTTATTTTTTCTGGTTTATTTAATTCTCGTAATCTGAGAGTGGTGGAAGGTTTGCCTTTTCTCTCGGAGAAAAGGAGGTTTGTAGTAGTCGCCTGGCAAAAACTACTTGCAGTTTTTGCCAGGCCAATATTAAATAAATGTATTTTTTTCACAAGGTTAAGTTCTCATTTATACAAACATTTTTTAATGTTTGGAGTTCAAATCTGCTAATATGATAGTTTCTCATGCTGGACGGAAAGGCAAGGGCAGTGCGGCTGAGCGTGAGCTCATTCACCTGTTCTGGGCCGAGGGTTGGGCGGCATTCAGGGCCGCAGGCAGTGGCAGCAGCGTGCATCCATGTCCTGATATTATTGCGGGTAATTCTCGCCGGAAGCTGGCCATTGAGGTCAAGATTGTCAATGCGAAGAACAAGTATTTTCCGAGGAAAGAGATTTTGGACTTGGTAGGGTTTGCTAATGCTTTTGGTGCAGAGCCATGGGTTGCTGTGAAGTTCCCTGTAATCGGCTGGTGCTTCATCATTCCTGATGATCTGAAGGATACAGGTAATGGCTATTCAATAAACACGAAGTTTGCTGAACTGAGAAGTCTTAAGTTCACAGATATTGTTGGCCTCTAGAAGGATGCAATTAAAAAAAGTTGAAGAGAAAGATTTTATCTCTTCTTGGTTGCTTTCTTTTTTGCCAAAGCTTTTTTTGCAGGTGTTTTCTTTGCAACCCCTCTCTTCCTGTGCTTGGCATATTTTGGCTTTGGAGGTATTCCGACCAGCTTTTCTATCTTAAGCTCCTCTTTTTCAATCTTGACCTCTTCCTGTGCTATTCTGAATGTAATCTTTTGGATGTTCTCGTCAACACGGGCCATTCTTCTCTCAAGAAGAACTAGAACTCTGAGCGCGTACACAATAGCTGCCAGTGTGCCAATCATTACTGAAAAAAGGATTCCGTTATCCATAAACTCCCACCTCTAATAACCTTAATATTCAACTTGACAAGTTTGATTTAAATACTTTTCGAAAAATTGTGTTTTTCAGGCTGATTTGTCATTCATTTCTGCAGGACCATCATTTTAATGTGGTATTTACTTTGTATTGACTATACCACAGATATGTTTATAAATGAGAATGTTGTAATTGCAGGAAGACATAGTCTAGGTGATAGTATGCTGAAGATGAAGAGGATAACTGAAAGCTTTGATATGAGGGTTTTTACTGATGGTGGAGACTATTTTGGTGATGTTGAAGAGTGCATTCTTACTAGCAACAAGGTGTTTGGTTGGAGGGTGAAGGCTACCAAGAACAGTTTCTTGAATAAGGTTCTGGGCAGTGCCAAAGGTGTTATCGTCCCTCACCAGCTGGTCAAGAGCATTGGTGATATCATGATAATCAACAAGAGTGCAGTACCTAACTACTCCCCTGATGACGAAGAGTAGTTTTTTTTGTTTTCATTCGACTCTTTTTCTAAAATTTTATAAGTCACTTCCTGCTTTTGGTCTGTTATGAAGCCAAAGCATGTCAGTCTGCTAGTGGTCCTGTTGCTGTCAGTCATAGTCTTTTTTGTCCACATTAAGTTCAGCTCCACTGTTGAAGGTTATACTTACGATTCGTATAAGACGTTCATTGATGTGGAGCATATTCAAAAAACAGGAGTGCCTGCATTTGAGGATGAGTTTACAGTTGGTTCGATCAGGGTTTTTTATCAGCCTTTATTCCAGTACCTGCTTGCGGGCTTGACTTATGTCTTCAGCTTTGATGACGTGATGTATTTCTTGCCGTCGGTTATAATAGCTTTGACTTTCATAATATTGTATTCTCTCCTCAATTCTCTTGTCAGGTCACGTCCTATAGCGATAGTGGTCGCGTTATTCACGACTTTCCATCCCCTATGGTTTGTTATGTTCGCCAAGAACTTGATTCCGACACTGCTTTTTGTCCCTTTGTTGCTGCTTTTCATTTATGTTTACGTCAATATTGATGAAGGAAAAGCATGGATGTTCGTTGTACTCTTGTTCCTGGTTTTGCTGATGGGCCTTACCAGTGCTTTAAGTCTTATTTTGATTCCGGCAATCTTATTTTATCTTTTCCTTATGAGACTTGATTCTATGGTCCCTGAGGGATGGGAAAATGAGGTTGGATTGTTCATAATATTTTTTTTTGTCTGGTTTTTTTTCATAGTCCACAAGCAGGCGTTAGCAACTAGTGGTTTGAAGATTTTCTGGCAGAACCTGCCTTTCGTGCTCTTGAACCAGACCTTCAAGACACTGTCATTTGCTGAGGTTCTGGCAACAATCGGAATATTGCCTATAGCACTGGGGTTATATTCATTCTATTCAATACTTATCGACAAGAAAAGAAAATCCCATTTCATCTTGCTTGGTTTTTTCATCAGTATTGTGCTGGCTATAGTCTTCAGGGTGGTGCCGTTCTTTACAGGCATATTATCCCTTGCGATTGTACTGCTGCTTCTTTCGCCGAACTCAATTTATCTTATGCAGACCTACGTGAGAAAGACCCGCGCATCATACCTCTCCAAGGCAGTAGTTCCTTTGCTTGTATTGATTTTTTTGGTCACGACTATCGGTAATTTTGTTACAACAACAGAGTCGCATGTTGAGAACATTGTTTCTGATTCGTACATCCAGGACATTTCCAGACTTAAAGATGAGGGCATCTCAGTTATTATCGCAAGCCCCAGAGAAGGTCATGTCATCAATTTTGTGGCAGGAAAGAAAAACTTGCTCGACACTCAATTTACGAATGTTCCTGATGCGGTCGCGCGTTTTGAGGACATACGCTTCATTTATCGTTCGAGTTTGGAGACTTCTTCAGTTTCAAGGATGCACCAGTACGGTGCTGACGCTATTATTTTGTCTGAAAGATCCAAGCAATTGTTTGGTATTTCAGAACCCTTGTTCGTACACCCTGATGGATGCTTCAAAAGGGTTGAGGGTATTGATTTGGAGGTTTATCGTTTAGAATGCAGACAATGAACGAACAGTACTTCAAGAAGACAATCATCACATTTCGTCATAAGATTAGTTATCTGTTCCTATTGATAGTCTTGACTGTGTTGCCTTTGTACTTGAGGTTGATGAGTCACAAGGATGTTCTTTTCATTCCTGAGTCATTTGAGGCATTGTTTCATGCACTATCTCAAAACACTTCATCTTTTTCTAATGCAAATGATTATGTGCTTAGATTCCTGATGGATTTTTTCAGAAATTTTTCGGATTTTGTTACTCCAGAAGCTATGCTTGTGCTCTTCCATATGGTGTTGGCTGTTTTTCTTCTGCTGGTTATCCGAAGGATACTGAACTCATATGAGATTCCATATTTTGTAGGGCAGATCACTCTCATGCTTTTCTG
>JAFGHY010000030.1 GCA_016929855.1 Candidatus Woesearchaeota archaeon
AACTTTCGTCTACATCGACTTCGTATGTACTTTCGATGCAGTCGTTGTTTTGGCAGCTCCAGTCATGTCTTATCTTGTATTTTTTTACATAAGTGTCGGAGCAATGGTATAGCCAGTCACTACTCCAGTCATCATCACAACCATTATCATCTACGCAGTCGACGCAGGTATTGCTGTTACTCTCCCAGTCTTCATCACTGTAACAGCACCCGCATTCGGCCCCATAGCACATTATATTTCCTTTACAGTATAAAGAATCACTGCATTCGTCGTCCCAGTCGCAGTCGTAACCGTTCCTAATGCAGCCCCCGCAGCCGAATTCTGCACTCTTTGCACAAAAATCTCCGTCTCCCCAGCTGCTTTCATCTACGTCTACTTGATACGTGTCTTCTACACATTCGCCATCATCACAACTCCAGTCATGTCGTATCTTGTATTTTTTTACGTATGTATTAGAACAGGAGTATTGCCAGCCGCTATCCCAGTCATCATTACAGTCTCCATCATTGTCGCATTCAACACATTCATTATCATAATCATCCCAATATTCTCCAGGGTCACAACATCCGCATTCTGCCCAAGACCAACAGGTTGAATCATATGATACGCAATCTAATCCACTATCGCATTCGCTGTCATAATTGCAGATATACTCGCCGTACTCACAAGGATATCCCCAATCATCCCAAAGTTCGCAATAATTCTCATTCCCTAAAGTTGGCACTATGTACAGATAGTAGCCTTCATAGTCTGACTGCCAATACATATGCACTCGGATATAGATGTCTCCACTTTCATCTTCTACATAACACGTTTCTGAGCTTCCGGCACCATAGTACGGTCTGCAAATCCAGTCATCATTACACTCCGGATAAATGTATAGGTCATAGTCGTCATAATCATAAGGTACCATCTTAATTTTAAATTCATCATCGTTTGGGAGGTCAATCCGAAACCAATGACTCTCATCATCCAGCAAAATATCAGGATTTGTGACAATAAATGTGTTGTATTCTGGCCAGTCCAAATAATAGGGATCATTGCAAGACCATAATCTACTATTAGGTGGTTCAGGGCTTTCTTCCTTTTGCTTGCCATCATCAGATTTATCATCTGGAGCCATGATTTCAGAAGAATCTACAATTGTGGTAATCTTCAAATCAGAACCATCTTTTTGTACAAAGTACACTCCTGGTTGCAAAGTTGGTGTATATTGTTTTGCTGTATTCTGCGAGGCAATATTCTGCGATTCAGATGCAATAGAATCCTGGGCTGCCGCAACTAAAGAAAGACAGCCGATCAAAAGGGCCACTGTGAATAGTAGTAGCTTTTTCAAGTATCCACCCCCAAAATCAAGAATTGGCTTAGTCCTATTTAAGCTTTACTATCCCAAAGCGACAAAAGTATATGTGGGGGGTTAATTATGTAAGAGAGGGTATATGGTTTGTTTTTTGGGTATATACTTTTCTACTTGTTATTCTCCTTGTCTTGGCCAAGCTTTGCTTGGCCTTTGCCCAAGCCAAAAGCTTGGGATTATTCCAGAACCCCAAAAGTGTTCTGGCCTGTGCCGGCCTTGAGGCTGTTTTTTGCTGACTTGAAGGTCAGGAGTGCAAGAAGGTTTTAGTAGAATTAATGTAGAGTTCATTTTTTGAAGGAAATATTAGAATTTCAACCACAACTTGTCAATAGAAACATTTAAATAATCCCTGATATCTGGAAATCATGTGCTGAAACATATATTTATTATTTGTTTTGGTGTTTATCTGGAGAGTGTGTAGTATGGGAGAGTGTGTAGTATGGGATTAGTGAAATCATTGTTATTAGCTGTGTTTCTTGTAGTGATGTCCATGCCTGTTTTGGGCGCGGGATTCACGTATGAGGTTAAGGCCATCAACAATAGCATATTCTCGTATGAGATCGCCACTTATGAGATATCGATAACAAACTTGAGGCCGACTGTTGATAATTATCAGTTCAGCAGTTCTAGCGTACAGTACGTCCTTGTGGACAGGCCTGCATTTGAGACAATGCCTGCAGGACCGCAGGAGACGGTCACGACAACAATCACTGTTGACCCGAAGCAGGGTATTGGGGTGGGTCCGCATGCCGTGCCCGTCAAGATTAGAAGCCTGCAGAATGGTGACTTTGAGGAGTTTAATATTCCTATTAATATCAAGGAGACTGATTATGCCACTTACGTTCCCAGTGTGGCGTTGACTGTTGATATCGACAAGGCCTTGGACCCCAGGGAGACCGCGTCAGTCTTTATCAGAATAAGGAACAGGAATGCGCTTGACATACCTACTCTGGATGTGAAGGTCGAGTCCAGCCTGCCTCAAATCTCTAAAGAATACACTACCAGCCTGGATCCTTTGGAAGAGAAGAGCAATGAGTTCCTGTTCGAGCTCGATCCCATGCAGCCGCCCGGCGACCATAACCTGAATGTTAAGCTCTATTACCTGGACAAGAAAATCTCTGAAAGCACTCTCAACTTCAAGATTGGAGAGTACAACAAGTTTGAGGTTGAGGAAGTTGTCGATAAGGGTTTTTTCAAGAAAACCAGGGCTGTCACGGTCACGAATGTTGGGAATGCCGAGAAGACTTACGTGCACAAGCTAGCCTACAACTGGTTCCAGAGGATATTCACTTCAGAGAATCCTAAAGCGGAACTGATGGAGGACAATGGCAAGTCCGTGCTTGTCTGGACATTGAGTCTGGGTGCCAACGCGACTGCTTCTGTAAGCGCCACCACTAATTATATTCCGCTAGTCACTGCAATCATCATTATCCTTCTGATTATACTGGGTTATTTTATTTTCAGGAGTCCTATCGTCGCTTTCAAGGACGCTATTATCTATGACGTAGGTGGAAAAGAGGATACGAGCGAGCTCAAGGTGCGGTTGTTCATCAAGAACAGGACGCGAAGCCCTTTGCATAACGTCAAGGTGATTGACAAGGTGCCCAGCATTGCGGAGATAAAGGAAGACAAGACTGTCGGTTCTTTGTCGCCATCAAAGGTCATCAGGTCAGCCAAGAAAGGTACGCTTGTCAAATGGAATCTTGAGATGATAGAGCCTTGGGAGGAGCGCATAATCACTTACACGATTCGCAGTAAACTGCAGATAGTGGGCGGAGTCACGCTGCCGCCGGTCAAGGTCAGGTTTGACTCCAAGCCAGGCTTGGAAAGGACCACAAACTCCAATGAAGTTGGCGTGTCAGTAAGAGACAAGAGAAAGTGATTGGACTGTATTCTTTCAGCTTGTTTATTTCTTGGCGGGTTGATGTTATCAGGCCCACTTTTAATATTGCAGGATTTGATATTGCACACGATATTTTGGTTAAGGAAATATTTTACTTATTGTTTAGGAAATACTGAACTTGTTGTCAACATTTTATGCATTTTGTTTTCGACAAAATGAGTTCTATTGGGGTGTGTGTTGTGTGGAGACAATGACTTTTGCAATGCCACGCTCACATCAAAGAATTATCTATGAGTGCCACGACTTTGCTATATGTAATCGCAGAATGTTCTTGAAGGTTCGCCAGGTGGCATTGCTCAACTTGGATGTTACTGTCACTTTTGGGTTTGTTGCATCGGCGTTTGCTGTATGCGTGAGTTTGTTGTGTGTGATTCTGCGCTTTGAGGTTGCTCTGCCAAAATATTTATTAATTGCAGCATATTTTGATTTGGTATCATGAGGGATCTGTATGATTAGAGGATTGATATTCACTTTTGATGGTGCATTGTATAACAAGTCCAAGCCTGCTGGAGTGAATGACGCTGTTGATTTTCTTGACAGGATGAAAGAGACCTATAAGATAGGTGTGATCTTCAAGGACCTTTCTGAACTGGAGGCTGCAAAGCATACTGGACTGTTGGAACGCACGCACCATCACACTGTCGGAAAGAGGACAAAGGAAGCTGTGGAGTCACTTACATTGGCTATGCAGGTGATGCCTGATGAGCTTTTGATTATCGGTACCAATGTTGTAGAAGAGATTGCTGTCGGCAACATGCTGGGTGCGTATACAGCATGGTTCAGGGCGGGAGACTTGACGCATCAGGTCCCTGAAGCAGAGCATGAAGTGCCAACGTATGTTTTCACGACCATATGGGATGCGATTGGAGCGGTCGAGAACAAGGAAATCGAAGAAGTTGACCTCTCTAAGTATGAGAAGGATTATTGGAAAAAATGAGTCCTAATTAGAATTTAAATATAAAAAATTAGTAGAAAATTTTTCTTGTTTCTATGCTTGACTTTTTTCTATGCAAGTCCCTTACTTTTTCTCATCTCTTTCATCCTGCTATGCAAAAGGTCGAGATTCGCCTGGGTAATGTCTGACCTGACCTTACGGGCAGGAACAGCAGTCCTTACTGTTGCAGTTGCAGTACTTACTTTTGAAGCTGTTTCATTGCCTCTCATGAACTTGCTGATGGCGTCCAATACTTTTTTGTGGCTCGTCTCTTTTCTTTTTGCATTGGCCAGCTCTTTCTTCAAGAGGAGTTCAACTTTTCCGCTAAGATTAAAAGCATTGCCTTCACAGTATTCCTTGAACCGGTTCCACAATCCAGAATCAATATTCAGTGATATCTTGTTTTTTTGTGCTTTCACCCTCGACATATTTATTACCCCCGTTAAGTAGTGGGAATGATTTTATGTTTATAAAGCTAGTGATACAAAGATTTTTATAGTAAAGCCTTCCTAGATACGAAATAGAGGTGGGATTAAGTGGTTTTTGGCTGGCCGTCGAACTATTCGATATACGTTACTCTCAAACCAGTAATAATAATTGTTTTATTTGGGTTGTTCACAAAAGTAGTTTCTAAATTGCTGACCATATATTTTGTCAAGTACGGCAAGAAAAGCAAGGCGGACCACCGGAACTACAGGCTTCTCATCAGGCTGGTTGTCGTGCTAATCTACCTGGCAGGAATCCTGTATGCAGTCTTCTCAATAGACTCCCTCAGGAGTGTCGCGGCAAGCCTTTTTGCAGGGGCAGGAGTCGCTGCAATCATTCTGGGCTTTGCAGCCCAGAAAGTCCTCAACAACATAATTGCAGGAATATTTATTGCGATCGGCAAGCCTTTTCGCGTGGGTGATCGAATTAAGGTCGGCGAGGATTATGGCATAGTGGAAGATATCACATTGAGGCAGACGGTCATCAACACCTGGGACAATAGGCGTGTCATCATCCCAAACGGCATCATCAACGAAGAGAGCATCATCAACTACACCATAGCCGATGAGACAATCCTCAAGTACCTTGACATAGGCATTAGCTATGATAGCGATATTGACCTTGCAAGAAAGATAATCACTGAAGAAGTCAAGAAACACCCTGAGTTCATGCGGTACGAGCACGAGACAGACCTTCTCTCGAAAGACAAGGATATAATTGTGAGGGTGACTGAATTTGCTGACCACGCCATCAAGCTACGCGTCTACTTCTGGGCAAAGGACCAGCCGACAGCTATGGTGATGGGTTATGATATTCTTGAATCTCTGAAGAAGAGGTTTGACAAGGAAGGCATTGAGATTCCCTTCCCGTACAGGACAATCGTTCAGAAGAAGGACCTTAGGAAACCTAAGAAGATGCGGGCCAAGCCGAAAAAGCAATAGAAAACAGCATCATATTTTGTCACATTCATTCTGCTGGATTATTCACGTTGTATTTTATCTCATGTTCTGAGAATATCTCTGTGGCCAGGACAGATTGTAGGATAGTCTCTGTTCATTGCAATCAATTTTGCATAGCTGGACTTTGCCTCTCCATCAATTGTGCTGGGTATCAACAAAGGAGGCATGACTAGATGTCCATTCTTGACCTGCATCGCATCGCCTGAGAAAAGAACTCCTTCATCCTTCCATGCAAAAGAAATGTGGTCCGGGCTGTGCCCTGGGGTTTCTAGGACTGTAAGTCTTCCCGGCCATGGCAGGACATCCCCTTCCCTGACCGTCTCGTCCAGTATCCAATAAAGGTTTTCTGAGAGGGGGTTTGCGTGAGCTGTGGAACCAGCTGTCGGGTGAGCATAGACCCGCGCATCTGCCATGAGTTTTGTGGCATTCGCAAAGCTTGCATGGTCGAAATGAGAATGTGTCAACAGTATGATCTCGATATCGCTGAGTTTAGAGCCAGCCTCACTCAAAAGCCTGAATAGTCTTCTCCTTGCGTTTAACCCTCCTGGATCGATAATTAGGCCTCTCTTTCCATCCATCAGAAGGTACGTGCACGAACACAGTCCTGTAGGATCTGCTTTCTTGTAGAAAATATTTGTTTCTGGAATGCGCATTTTTTTCCGTTATTTTTTCTTCAGCTCACTCTTCCATCAGAGACCTTGTCTGACCTGATATTCTCCTTTGCAGTCTTGAGCTGCTTGTCCTGGAACACGACTTTTCCGGCCTTGACTGTTATCTTGAGCTGAGAAAAATCCTTTATGGTGATTGTAGTGTTACTTGGCTGTACGCCTTCAATGAATACCTGTTCACCGGCACTGGATAAGGGTGTTTCCAGCAGTCCAATAATATCATCCTTTGAAGCTGCAAGAAGCATGCCTTCGCTCTTTTTTCCACGCAGTTCTGCAGGCTCGAGATTTGACACGACAACAATATGCTTTCCAATCACTTCCTCGAGAGAATAATGCCGTTTGATTCCTGCTACAAGCTGGATTTGCTTGCTTCCTAGGTCGACCTGCAACACCAGCAGCTTGTCTGCATCCGGGTGCGGTTCTGCTTTCCGGACAATACCTACTTTAAGGTCGAGTATCTCGAAACCTGGTGTCTTATTCTCTACTGTATTCTTTTCAGAGTCTTTTCCTACTTTTATCGGCTCAAGCTTCCTCAAAATTATCTCTGGCTGGTTGATCTTGTGGCCAACCAGTTTTTTGGAAAGGTCACTGAATGATGTGATGGTAATGTTTAACTGCGACTCCCACTTTCCGGCCAGGTTAGGGATTATCGGCTTCAGCAGAACTATTATTCTGCTGGCTAGTGTTAAACAGGTGCTCAACACCTCCTCTGCTTTTTCAGGATTTTCCTTCACGAGATTCCATGGTTTATTGTCCTGGAAATACTTGTTCCCTTGACTGCTTAACGTAAGGATATTCTTGACTGCTTCCTGAAGGTCGAAATTATTGTAGTGTTCCAGTATATCGCATGCCAACTTGTCCTGACTTTCAAGGAAAGCTGCGTCCAGGCTGGCGCAGGTCTTCCCGTCAAAGTGTTTGTGCAGGAATGAAGTGCACCGGTATATGAAGTTGGCAACATTGCTGACCAGCTCGCTGTTGATCTTCTCAACAAAATCCTCCAGATCCAGGTCTATGTCAGCTACCTTGACGCTTGTCTTGCTGGCAAAGTAGAACCTGAGCAGCTGAGGGTCTGTGAGCTCCTTGAACTCTGCTGCAGTAAGGAAAGTTCCTCTTGACTTTGACATCTTCTCTTTGTTGACGTTAACGAATCCGTGCACGATGTACTTGTCAGGCCGTTTTATTCCGGCTGCGTGCAGCATTGCAGGCCAGAAGAGCAGGTGGAAGTACACAATGTCCTTCCCTATATCATGGATTATCTCGCTGACATTCCACTCCGAGAGGACTGCGCCTTCCTTTTTTCCTATGCTGTTAGCATAACTGCTGATGTAGCCTATGGGCGCGTCCAGCCATACATAGTAGTACTTGTCGCTTCTAGGGATCTTGAATCCAAAATATGGAGGGTCCCTGCTAATGCACCAGTCGTTTAACCCTTGGTCGATGAAGCCGAGCATCTGGTTCTTAATCTCCTTTTGTATGCCTTCATGATTTGTTATCCATTCCTTGAGCTCTTCACTGAATTTGCTGAGCTGGAAGAAAAAATGCTTGCTTTCTCTGAGTTCAGGCTTGCTTTCCTTGCTCCTGCAGATGCTGCAGTACGGGTCGATAAGGTCTTTGGTGTCATGTGTTGAATGGCAGTTCTCGCACACATCGCCGTACTGGTCCGGCGCTCCGCACTTTGGGCATTTTCCTTTCACGAACCTGTCGGGAAGGAAGCGTTTGCATGTCGGACAGTATATCTGCTCGACAGTCTTCTCGTATACGTGGCCGTTGTCCTTGAGCTTGGTAAAGATATAGTCGCTGAACCATTTGTTCTCAGGACTGTTTGTGCTGTAGTAGGAATCAAATTTGATGCCATAGTCTGCGAAGTCGCGCTGGTGTTCTTTAGCAAACCTTGATATCAGTTCTTCAGGGCTGATGCCCAACTGTTTGGCTTTGATGTCAATTGGAGCCCCGTGGGTGTCGTCTGCACAGCAGTACTTGACATTCCTTCCCTGGAGTTTGAGGATGCGCGCGAACTGGTCTGTCTGGATGTATTCAAAAAGATGCCCTATATGTATCGAGCCGTTGGCATACGGCAGGGCTGCAGTTATTATCACAGGCTTTGCATTTCCTTGAGATTGGCCGCCTGTCTTGGGTTGGTAGGATTTCATGGAAGAAAAGGCAATTCAGGGGCTATTTAAAGGTTTTGATAGGTGGGTTGGATAGCACACGTGGAGAATCTTGAATTTAAGAACTAGCAATTTTTGGTCAAAGTTTTTTGTCTATTTTATCCGTCTCAACCCCAACTCGATAATCTGAGGGTCCCACCCTTCCTCCCTGAGATGCAGGCGTATCTGCCCGTCGCTCTCTCCAACAACACGGAATGTCCTTATCTGTTTCTTAAGGCGTGAAATCTGTTCGTATTGGTTTGGAAGGTCTTTATTTGGCTTGTTCTTGAAGCTCAGCTGGTTCAGCTTCAGGATTTCCATCCATTTCAGGAGTCTCTTGTCTTCGTCAGAAAGCCTGGCATGGATTCCAGTCAGCATTGCCGCATTCACTGTAAGGGCGGCCATGACTGTGATGAAGTCAAGAATGAACTCCTTGAAGCTGTAGGGGCTGGTGAAACTGGATCCAGTGACTGCAACAATCACGACTAAAGCTGTAAGAACAATTGGTATCCCTGCACTCCATCCCTTCATGATATGTATTCTATCAAAGAGGTCATTTATAAACTTTGCTGTATTCAAAATCAGCAATAAAAGTCAGATTGCCATTTTAGTTTCCCAATATAATCTGCCAGCTTAGATGGTCCAGTAATATGCTCGCAGTAATATGTTCACAATATTTATATAAGGTCTTCATTTAAGGTCTTGAGTATAGGTATAAAAACCTATTTAAAAGAACAGAAGTTACAGGCAGGAAAATGGCGGACAAATACAAGAGCAGGATTGTTATTGGCCTGACAGAGGACATTGAAATCTTCTCACCGGAAGGTTCTCAGAGAATCAGAGGCAGGATAGATACTGGCGCTACAAAAAGCAGTATTGACGTAAAGCTTGCCTCTACCTTAAAGCTCGGGCCTATCATCTCATCCAAGCTCGTGAAGACCGCCCACGGCAACAAGCTGAGGCCTATTGTCGAGGCGGAGATAGCTATCAGAGACAGGAGAATAAAGGGGCAGTTCACCTTGGCAGACAGGGATCACATGAAGTACAAGATTCTTATAGGCCAGAACGTCCTCAAAGATGGATTTCTTATTGACCCATCAATCAACTGAATCAGTGAATATAATTTCCTAAGAATTCAATAAACAATAAAATTCAACAAACTAATGTGCGGATAAAAATGGGAGAGAAAGTTGAGAAGCAGAAAAAGAAGCTTAAGGCGGCCATAATCAGCATGGGAAGCGTGTCCAGCAAAATGACTGCAGAAGCGATGAGGAATTACTTCGTGGAAGTTGACGAGTTAAACGTTAAACATATTGATATAAATTTTGACGGACGTCAGTCGATAGTCATGTGTGACGGCAAGCCTTTGAAAAAGTACGACTGCATTTATCCGAAAGGAGCGTATTATCACGGCCCGCTCTTGAGGTCTATCACAAGCATATTGCAGGAAAAGACTTACTTTCCGATCCATCCCACTGCATTTTCCATTGTTCATGACAAGCTTTTGACCCAGCTTGTGCTGGAACGGCACAAGATACCCATGCCGAGGACGTACTTGAGCGCCACGACCCATGCTGCAAAGAATATTCTGCAGAAAATGACCTACCCGATAATAATGAAGTTCCCGCAGGGAACCCAGGGAAAAGGTGTAATGATTGCTGACTCCTTCGCGTCGGCAAGCTCATTTCTTGACGCATTGACTGCACTGAGGCAGCCTTTCATAATCCAGGAATACATCGAGACAGGAAACTCTGATATAAGAGTGATTGTGGTGGGCGATAAGGTCGCGGCTGCCATGGTAAGGAAAGGCCGGCCAGATGAGAAGCGGGCCAACATACATGCAGGAGGAATTGGTGAAGCTTACGAACCTGATGAGCTTACTAAAAAGATAGTCATCAGCACAGCTAAAGCAATCAAAGCGGATATCTGCGGTGTTGACGTCCTCAAAAGTGTGCTTGGCCCCAGGGTTATCGAGGCTAATATCAGTCCTGGACTGCAGGGCATCACTGCAGCGACGGGTCTGGACATTGCTGACAAGATTGCCAAGTATCTTCACAAGGAGGCTACAAAGTTTTCTTTGAAGCGCGAGGGAGAGAAGGGTTCTGAGCTGTTGAGGGAGATGGAAGCAGAAAACGGAAAAAAATTGAGCCTTATCACTAACGCCGACATGAGGGGCACCCGGCTCTTGCTGCCTGAAGCTGTGACAAACGCGACAAGGTTCACTGAAGTTGACAATCTGCAGATGGAAGCCAAGGATGGTGAGCTGAAGGTCAAGCGATTGAAGATTGATGGTAACAGTAATGAGAATTAATGCTTGTGCGTGTTTGACTTCAAAAGGGTCTAGATTTTTGAAGGACTATATTCTTTTGGTGTGACTTACACTTTTATTTCTTTTGATATCTGTTCCAGTTTGTTTACTTGCTTGATTTCTTTCCATGATTTCAGGCCGGTCAGGCTGGCTACCAGTCCCGCAAAGAACAAGGTTATGAGTGTGAGGAATATTGTTGTTTCCATGAGCTCAGGATTCTGGTATATGTCGTTGAACATCTTTCCAAATAGGTATACTGAGACAATCATTAGAGGTACGCCTATCAGGTAGCAGAATCCTATCCCGAGCAGTCTGAGAGAGTCTTTCTTCAGAAGAAACATTGGTAACAGAAGGAATATTGTTATGATGAGGCTGGACAGTATCCACATAATCAGCCCGTCTGCAAACGTGCCTTGGTATTCCAGACGCACAAAATAAGTGATTACTGATATGTTAAACACGTTTATGAACGCAATCAAAATCAGCAGGATGTACCAGCTATGGATTTTCATACTTGCGACTGGGCGTTATTCTTTTAAAAATATTTTGTTTATAAAGTGTTTGGAATACTTAGCAGATTCTTAGAATATTTGGGTATGCGGCTACAGGCTGTTTCTGATTGTGTTTATGTGCCTTGCGATTTCCTCGCCTTTCTTTGTGAGCGTCAAGACTTTCAGTCTTCCCTGCTTCTCAAAAGATATCAATCCTGACTTCTGCATCTCTTGAAGGATTTTTACGACATGACTGTAAGTGCAGTCAACGATTTTTGCAAGGCTGGAAGCATAAATGTCATGGTTCTTATTCAGAAGTGTAATCAGCATCATAGCCGGTTTCTCCCTAAAGAAAATGTTGAATATTTTTTTGTTCTTCAACCATTCCACCTTATCATGCGCTTGTATTATGTTCTGCTATCCTATGTTTGGAAGCTATATTTAAGGGACAATATGTTCATTTATATATTTTTCGATTAGTGTTTTTGAGTTATTAATCGAATCTTATGAACTTTTCACCCCTTACCTTCCCAACTTTGAATTTATCACCTCCTTTATATATAAATGTTTCGAAAAGCCGTTCTGGACGATTACCGACGACAAATCCTGCCAGTGCATGAGAAATCTATACTGGTATCTCTTGGAACGCTTTCCTTTGCCCAAGGTGATGGTCTGCGGGAAGATGTAGGGTTAAAGGCTCAAAGGTTTCTGCTTAAACCCGGGGCAGGACAGAAGAAAAGGGAATTTGTCACTAGGATTAAGACGTCCCTGCCGGGATTCGAACCCGGGTCTCAGGCTCCGCAAGCCTGTGTTCTATCCAAACTATACTACAGGGACTTACAGTCTTTTGAATTTCAGGCGTGAATAAAAAGCTTTTGATGCAATTCGCAGATCATGAATATTGGGGGTTTGTTTCAACTGCTATTCCTGCAGAATCGTGGGAATCTTTTGTTAAACCCTCTGGTTGGAGGCTGTGCAAAGAGTGTTCATGCGCTTCCCGAACGCACTATTCCATAAGCGATCAATCCAAGAAACCATGCCAGCAGGAGGAAGTAGAATATTGCTGCCCTGTTCCGGACAATGTTTCTTAGGTGGGTGGTCTGGACGTATGACTGGCTTCCTTTCACAAGATGCATTACGACCATTATTGAGATGAGTGATATCGCGTCTGGTTTGGAAAGGCTTCCGTAGACTATGCCTGCAAGCACGGCTATTGCTATCGCGTATCCCCAGCGATATTTGTTGAGGCAGTCACCTCCGCTGACGTAATACGAAAGGATTGCCCATGCTGCCGCCAACAGCACGCTTGGGAGATTCTGATATGCTACCAGCAGAACAACGAGCAGGACTATGGTAAGGATATTGAAGGCAGTTCTAAGATGCCTCTTGCCTACCTTTATCTCATCCTGGGTAAAGTGCGCTACAATAATGCCTATCCAATAAGCTAGGTAGACTATCGCAATGACAAACATTGTGCTTACAGCGCTCATATCCTAATTTTTGTTTGTATTATTATTTAAAAGTTTTGTATCGGACCGGAGATTAGAAATCACAAGAATTAAGTAAGAGTAATGTGCTTGAATCATGTTTTAATCCCGTAAATATAACGGGATATTGCGGGCAAAGCATATTAACCTATTCTGCTTGATTGTGTCTATGGATGATAGACTACTTGAAAAGGCTGCAGTTGCGTGCTTATTGGCTGGATTGTTGGGTTTGTGGCTGATAGTCAATTTTCGACCCTGATATCTACAGCTCTAAGTCTGGAGCGATGCGCTCATGAACAAACCACGTAACTGCTATTGTCAAGGCTACCAGTATACAAATATCTATACAAATCGAAACATTTATATATCAATTTATTCAAAAACTCACTACTGGACAATATTTCAGGATTATTCATTAATAGACAAAATTAATAGAAAAAAACACCGAAGGTGACAAAAAATGAGCGAGCAAATAGGGCAGGCAAGAATCAAAGTCGTAGGAGTAGGCGGTGCAGGTTGCAACATGGTAAACTGGCTTTACCAGAAAGGAATTCAAGGCGCTGATGTGATAGCGTGCAACACAGACAAACTCCACTTGGATATAGTCAATGCAGACAAGAAACTGCTTCTCGGCAAGGACACTACTAAAGGCTTGGGAGCCGGCGGATATCCTGAAAAAGGAAAGGACGCCACTCTTGAGACCATCACACCACTGAAGGACGAGTTCAGGAAGGTCGACATGATGTTCGTATGTGCAGGAATGGGCGGCGGCACAGGAACCGGCGGAGCCCCTGTCATCGCAAAGATCGGCCAGGATGCACAGGCAATAGTCATCGGGACCGTGACCATGCCTTTCAAGGTTGAAAGGGCAAGGATTGACAGGGCAGAATTCGGCCTCAAACAACTTCAGGAATACTGTGACACCGTCATTGTCATTGACAATAACCGCCTTGTGCAGCTGGCAGGAAACCTGCCCGTACAGCAGGCATTTGCAGTAGCCAATGAGCTCGTAGCCACTATGATTCGCGGAATAGTTGAGATAATATCAGTGCCCTCCCTCGTAAATCTAGACTATGCCGATGTAAAATCCATCATGTCAGAAGGCGGCGTTGCCGCCATCGGCATAGGTTTTGCAGACGGTTCAGACAGGGTAAAGACCGCAGTGAGTGGAGCGTTAAACAATCCACTTCTGGACATCACGTACGACAACGCGCATGGTGCAATCATTCACATTGAAGGCGGTCCTGACATGACGCTCGACCAGGTTGCAGAAGCTGGCGAGATGATTACTAAGAACATGGATGCTGACGCCAACGTTATCTGGGGTGCAAGGGTGAACCCTGCACTTGCTGAAAAAATAAGTGTGATGACAATAATGGTCGGTGTCAAGAGCCCTTACATGCTGGCCAAGACCACCAAGATAAGGACGCAGAAGGAGAAGGAAAGGGATTACCTTGAACTCGACGTCCTATAAACTGATAGTATTTTTCATTCCTTTTTTCTTCTTCTTTTTTACCTGTTAGTTGTCAGGATATCTGTTGTTGGTGATCAGCTCATCGGTTCACTAAAATAGTTATTGATAATAGAATATCGGGAGGCTTATTATGCACTAAATTTCCAGATAATGCTTTTTTCTGTGAACAAAATATACCAGCCTGGTTATTCCAATTTCATGGAGCAGTTCCTCTGCAAGTTGATAGTTGGCATCAATGGAATTGATATCATGGCTGTCTCCACCCAATGATATGTCTACATCCGCTTGTTTTAGCAGATGAAATATCCATCTGCTTGGATATTCTCGAGCTGCAGGTTTTGACCAGCCTTCGCAGTTAATTTCAACTGCTATGCCTGATTCCTTGATGGCTTTCAGGCATTTCTTCACAGTTTTGACATATTCCGCATCACCTTCTGAAAAGTACCTTTCATCCTTGTTGAAGAGTTTCACAAGGTCTAAATGGCCTATTATGTCAAATAACCCGGATTTTGCCGCTTTTCCAACCCAGTCAAAGTATTTCCTATAGAACATGACCGCACCGCCTTGACTTGCAGCAGTCTTTTCCCAAAATTCTGGTCCATTGTCAAAGCAGTCAGGGAGTATGTTGTGAATGCTCGCAATGACCACATCTAAATCATATTTTTCCAGTGTTGCCTGAATCTCGTCCTCAAACTGAGAATAGTAATCGACTTCTACTCCTTTAAGCACCAGCAGCTCCGGAAACGCCTCTGCTTCCTTTTCAATAGCATTCAGGTATGGCTTTAAATTGTCTTCCTTGACCGTCAATTTGAAATTGCTGTATTCAACCGCATTCTTTGTCTGAAAATGATCAGTGATGGCATAAATTTTGAATCCCTTTGCTCGTGCTGATTGAAGCATCTCACTGATGCTGTTCTTTCCATCAGACCACGACGTATGCGTATGCAGATTAATCGAAATCATTCACATTAAGAAACTCGGCTCATTTAAGAATCTTTTTGGCTCTGTACTAGAAAACAAAACTGCAATACCCGACCACGCTGTCAGTCTCGCCGGTAACATCTCCGCTTGTGCTGTAATCCACCTGTCTTGGCTTCCAGCCTTTAAATTGGCACATGTACATGACGACGCGCAGGGCATACACACCGCAGGCGTCCATATCTTCGATGTATTCAGGCTTGAGGTCGCGGAATATCTTGCATGTCTGGCTGTCCTTTACATGCGCTTCTGTTTCTGTCATGTAATGGCTGAGGTCTGTGCTGACAACAAAAAGCGCTTTTGGGAACCTGTCAAGCAATACTTGAGCCATTTCCTTATGCACTTTGATAGGTGCATCACTCACAATGATCGGAATTATCGAAAAATCCTTGAGCACACTTTGCAGAAATGGTACCTGCACCTCAATGCTATGCTCTTTTTCTTGAGCTCCTGTACTGCAAGAGAATATTTTCAGTTTGCAGAGCTCTTTCACGACCGGGTCAACAGGGACTGAGCCCATTGGCGTGTTCCATGAGTCACTGCAATCCACGTCAGCATTGAAAATTGGTGTTGTGTGGTTTGTTCCAAGGATGACCACCTGCTTGAATTCCCTGCCCTTCAAGAGGCTGTAGGCGGCTCCAGCAGTCTTTCCGGAATATATGTAGCCTGCGTGCGGGACCACAATCCCATGAATGCTCTCTACATTGATGCTTGGATCCCCAAGCAAAGATTCCACAGTGGCAGAAAGTCTGTGCGATTCAGCCGGATAGAACAGTCCTGCAACGGCCGGATTTCTTGAATTCATAGGATTCCCTCCTGATTCTTCACTCTCAATCCTGCAATGTTCTTGGGCATTATAAATTTTTTTATTGCACAAAGTTTTTATTCTAGGATTCGTTCATCAATGCAATGCATAAAGCCCGATTCTATGTGAAAAAAGGAAATGATATTGTCAACTGTACATTGTGCTCTCACAAGTGCATCATCAAGGAAGGGATGACCGGCGTGTGCGGCGTCAGGAGGAATTTGGGGGGAAGCCTTTACAGTCTAGTGTACGAGAGGGTTGCTGCCATGAACAATGACCCTATTGAGAAGAAGCCGCTGTTCCATTTTCTTCCTGGCAGTAAAGTGTTCTCCATCGGGACAGTCGGATGCAACCTTAGATGCAGTTTCTGCCAGAACAATACGCTCAGTCAGGCATCAAAGGGTCAGAAGGCCAGGATTTATGGTGAAAAGATGTCCTGTGCAGAGATTGTTGATATGGCTCTTAAGTTCGGAAGCAAGTCTATCGCATACACGTATAACGAGCCGGTAATATTTGCTGAGATGATTATTGACACTGCCAAGATTGCGAGGAAGGCAGGACTGAAGAATGTGATGGTGAGCAACGGCTACTTTCCAAAGGAGACGTTAGAAGAGCTTTCTAAGTACATTGATGCGATTAATTTTGACCTCAAGAGCAGTGAAGATTTTTTCTATAAGAAACTATGCGGGGCAGGGTCTGTCAAGCCAGTCATGGAGAACATAATGAAGGCAAAGGAGCTCGGTATTTGGGTTGAGGTGACGACCCTTGTTATTCCTGGAGAGAATGACACAGAAGAAACCTTGAACAAGATAGCTCATTTTATTGTATCAGTTGACAAAGATATCCCTTGGCACATCTCCAGATTCTTCCCTTACCACAAGATGCTCGAAACTCCGGTCACGCCGGAAACAACTCTTGTCAAGGCGTTTAACATCGGAAAAAAAGCCGGGCTGGAATATATTTATGTAGGCAACCTGCACCATCGGCATGAATACGAGAACACGAAATGCTCTGCATGCGGAGAGCTCGCAGTCAGACGGTCAGGATATCACACTGAGGACCTGACAGACAAAGGGAAGTGCAGGAAGTGCAAACATCTGATTGCAGGCATCTTTCAAGATTAATTGATCTTGGTCCACAATTGACATGAGTCCACAATTGATATCAGTCCACAGTCACGCTCTTCGCTAGGTTCCGTGGCTTGTCAACATTTCTTCCGAGAAGCCTGGCCATATGGTATGCGAAAAGCTGTAATGGGACTACATACAGCAGGGGAGTAAGCTCTTCGATCGTGCGCGGAACAAAAATCACATCAGTGGTATACATACTACTGATAACTTCCTTGTCGCCCTCTGTCGCCACAGCTATCACTTTCCCGCCCTTGCTTATCACTTGAGAAAGGTTGGATTTTAAAGTATTGTAGATGTCAGGGTGGCTTTGCTCGCACACTAGAGCAATTATCGGTGCATCCTGCACTAATGCTATTGCGCCATGCTTTAGCTCTCCAGTCGGATATCCTTCTGCAGGAATGTAGGAGATTTCCTTAAGCTTGAGGGCTCCTTCTTGGGCTGTAGCCTCATTTATGCCGCTGCCAACATAGAGGAAGCTCTTGCTCTTGCTGTATTTTTCTGCAAGCGCTATAATCTTCTGTTCCTGCTTCATGATTTCTGCTATCTTGTCTGGAATCTTCTCAAGCTCAGAAATATATTTTTTAATCTTGTTGTCTGTGGCCTTGTTGTTCAGTTCTGCCAGTTTCAATGCCATGAGGAACAGTGCAGTTATCTGGCTCGTGAATGCTTTTGTGCTTGCCACACCTTTTTCTGTTCCTGCGTTGAGATAGATGCCGCAGTCAGTCTCGCGTGCTATAGTACTTCCTACGACATTTACGATGCCCACAGTCATGGCTTTGAGCTTCTTTTCTCTTGCCTTGTTCTTGAAGTAGTTCAGGACTTTTAGGGTGTCTGTAGTCTCTCCGCTTTGGCTGATGTTGATCTGGATTGTGTTGTCTTCCAATAATAAGGGCTTGGCTATTGCCACGCTGGCGCGGTCTGCTTCTGTGTTTATGCCTGCAAGACTCTCAAAGAAATGTTCTCCGATTTTTCCTGCATAGAATGATGTTCCACACGCGTTTACTAATATGCGCCTTGTCTTGTTGAATATTTCCGGATACTTGACTCCTTCTATATTGTCTATCCGTTGCTTCAGTCCGCCAAGAGTGATCTTGCCATCCTTGATCCTGCCTTTCAGGACATTTGCCACGGTTTGCGGCTGTTCCTTTATCTCTTTTTCCATGAAGTACTCATAGCCTTTCTTTGAGCGCTCCAGCTCTTCAAGCTCGAGTATCTCGAATTTCCTGCAGAATTCATTGTTTGACCTGACATTCTTGATTGACGTTTTACAGTCTTTTTCCAACAATACCATCTCGTCATCATCAAGGTGCGTGAACGAGGTGGCCAGGCCCTGCAGGCCTTCTGTATCAGAGCTGAGGAACAGACCATGGTCTGAGTGGCCGACATACAGGGTGCTTCCTTTTCTCGTACCGACTATCTTCTGCTCACCTGCGCGTATAACGCCTAGGCCGTAGCTTCCTTCTATGGCAGTCAAGACTTTGCTCACTGCCTTGTCGAGAGGGAGTGTACTCTCTTCTTGGATGAGGTGGGCGAAAATCTCGGAGTCTGTGTCTGATGTGAGTGTGAATTTCTTGTTCAGCAGGCTTGTCCTGTGCAGTTCAAAGTTTGTTATCTGTCCGTTGTGCACTATCGCTACGCTTTGGTCGTGGCTGATGTGCGGGTGGGCGTTCTTGGTTATCGGCGGGCCGTGTGTCGCCCATCTTGTGTGCGCTATGCCCAGTGTGGACCTTGGCATGTGCTTGTTTTCGATTATTTTCTTAAGGTTTTCG
>JAFGHY010000031.1 GCA_016929855.1 Candidatus Woesearchaeota archaeon
ATCGTCAAGATAGGACCCATGAGATACGCTAAAATCGCGAGCATAGAAGACTTCTATTCAAGGAATCCTGATAACAAGCTGAAGGGTGAAAAGGTGCCTGTAATCACTATGGAGGGCGACCTGCAGCTTCTGAGCCCCAACCAAGTCATAACCGTAAGGAATATAGATAACGAGATAAACTCGTTCAGTAAAAAAGTGCAGATAGCATTGGATTTTTTGAAAAATGAATAGCAGAGAATTTGTGGTGCTGGAATTAAGGAACTTTGACCTTTGCTACGAGCTAAGAAGAAGTTATCAACCAGGAGCAAAAGAAAATGTTCATGCTGAAGCAGTAGAAGGACATCCAGAAGTTGCATTAATTAGAGCAAGCGGGAGAAATACTTATTTTTTATCAGAAGGTGATAAGATAATCATTACAGCAAGCATAAAACCTCCTCTTGGAAAAAAGATGATGAGCGGTAGAGTCGGAGTGCATTCAGGTAATGGCTCTGATGTTGACCTGGGAAGTTTAGTAAACATGTGGGTTTTCGACAATCCCACAGAAGCACTTCAGGATCACCTGAGACGCCTGCAAAGCCTGACAGGACTTAACCGAAGAATTTGCTCAACCAGGGCAATGCAATTATATGAAATGATTGCAAAAAATGTACCTGCATATCGCGACTAATTCTATCCGAAAATATCACGGAATAAACTGGTTAAGGCTTAAATTAAAGTAAAAATCATCAAATACTATGAAAATTGAACTTACTGAAAAAATGAAAGATACGCTGTCAGTCAAGTTCAAAAATGGAAACACAAAAGAATTGCTGGCAACTTCCTTATCAATCTTGGAGTGCAGGGAACAAGAGCGGGCAAAATATTGGATTCAAAAATTTGGCTTTATGAGATTAAAAACAAACATCCTCCTTTAAGACTTTACTTTAAACATGATATAAATACTGATACCTTGCTAGTCTTAGAATACCCTGTGAAAACAAGTAAAAACGAACAAAACAAGATTATTCAGAGAATAAAAAAGCAATTGTTCTCTCTGCGTCTTCTTTGGTATTAAGAGGAAATGAATATACTTTTTTTCCAGATAAGTTCGACCATTTTGTTTTAAACCAAAATCTTAATAGAGTTATTGGGTTAGTGACAGGCCTTATTTCATATACATGGTATCACTCATACTCTATCTTTTATAAGCCTCGCTCTTCAATATTCTTTTACGGTTAATATAATATATACAAAAACTATTAAAGCAATAACACAATAATAATTATTGTGAAACCAGCTACACAGAAACGAAAGGTCAAGCTTTTCTTTGACGCTTTGATCGCAGCAGCATTAATTATTCTCATCATATATTTTGTCATTAATTTTAAGCAGTTCTTCACAAACCCTCAGGAGATCCGGGCAACACTTGAAAGCTATGGCGTTTGGGCACCAATAATATTCCTATTTATTGAAGCAATCCAAGTCGTAGCAGCGCCGATTCCAGGAGCATTGGTAACAATAGCAGGAGGCTTTGCATTTGGCCTAGTGTTTGGAAGCATACTTTCCATATGCGGAGTTCTGCTGGGCATAAGCATCCTGTTTTTCCTTGGAAAAAAGCTCGGCCGCCCTTTTGTCGAAATCTTTGTAGATGAGGAAAAGCAAAGTAAGTACGACAGGATAATAGAAAAGAGAGGCATCTGGGCATTGATGATTGCACAGTTCATCCCTCTGCTTTCAAATGACGCATGGTGGTTTGTTGCTGGCCTTACCAGGATGAGATACAGGCAACTGTTCGTCGTAGCCCTCATTGTGACAGGTATTAAAGCCCCTACCTATGCCTTTGTAGGCAACAGCCTTAACGAACTGAACGTACTACCGCTTGCGTTGCTGCTGACTTTGCTCCTTGCCCTCTCAATATTCGCATTTCTTTACAAGAGCAGAATCACGGATTATCTGGAGTCGAGAAATCACAAACCTTAAAAAACCCCTCAAATCCACCAATTTGAATAGTCATGCGCCAATGGTTGAATGGTACAATGTGGCCTTGCCAAGGCTGAGGTCCGGGTTCGATTCCCGGTTGGCGCATTGAAAATCACTCCTTGTGTTCCTGAGAATTCGGGAGAATTTTCCTGCGTGAAAAAACCAGGCCCAAACGCACGAAACAAGTTTGCATGCCTAGTTGGCGCATACAAGTTCTTTTTATTCAATCAGTCTACGCGTCCGTGGTTGAATGGTACAATGCGGCCTTCCCAAGGCTGAGGCCCGGGTTCGATTCCCGGTGGACGCATAGAATCCCTCATATTGGCATCTTTTTGGGCAGTCCTTTCATTTCTTCAATCTTACTGGAAAGGTCTTGCAGGTACTCCTGAACTCTTCTTTTGTAGTCCCTTGGTTTTTTGTTGACATAGGCATGCATCCTTTCCACCAACGCGGCTTTCATGTCGTCCAGAGAAAACTCAATATGACCTATAGAGCTGTCGAATGAGGGTAGTCTTCTTCCTATGTTTTCTTTTAGTTTATGATATTGTTCGCGCACGTGTTCTGCAAGGTCATGTCTGCAGTAACTGGTATTTGTGATTTCAGCGAAATGATTCCCAAATATTGCTAAACGCACTGCATCAGGAAACCTGTCAGGATAATGCATTATTGTCCTTGCATAAAAGTTCAGAAGATTCAGGCCAGAAGGCTTAAACAGAAGTTTGATCGCCCGGACCCCTGCTTTCAGTTCATTCGCAGTCACGCCTCTTATGCTTTCTGCAGGTCGCCCTTTTTGGTTCTCAAACATTGTCAGCGCTCTTTCATAATAGCTTTTCAGATTCTTGCCATATAATCTTCGCAATAGTCCGGTGTATTCTCTTGCCAGCACATCAGCATCCATTGTTGTAACAAAGTTCGTC
The DNA here is from genome assembly GCA_016929855.1 of Candidatus Woesearchaeota archaeon. Taxonomy (GTDB): domain Archaea; phylum Nanobdellota; class Nanobdellia; order Woesearchaeales; family JAHJEM01; genus JAFGHY01. Next base: position 2,877 of record JAFGHY010000031.1, read on the forward strand.
CTGTCAGCATGAGTATTGTTGCCGTCAAAATCGCTTATCAATCTTCCTTCAGACTCAAGTCTCTCATAAAGCGGAGTTCCTGGAACTGCAGATAGCAATCCCACCATAGCCACTGGAATTCCGGCTTCTTTTATCAGCTGTTCCTGCCAGCCAAAAACCCTTTCATCATCTGAATCAAAGCCAATAATAAATCCTCCAGTTACCTCAATGTGTTGCTGGATGGTTCTGATTCTCTGAACTAGTTCAGCTATTTTCTTTTCAGGATCAACCTCCTTCGAAAGATTGAATATTTTTCCTGTCTCTTCCAGGCTTGCAGGATTGGGAGTTTCTATGCCAAAAAATGCTGTTTTGCCCCCGGCACGAACATACTTCTCTAGCAGTTCAGGATTATTTGCAATGCTAATATCCATTTCTGTATTCAAGTTGAATGGATTGCCGTGTCTCTCCTGAAAGTCGCCCACAGCATCCAGCACCTTCTCTGCCAGCCTGCGGTTGCCTATTGTATTGTCATCTGCGATGAAAAGCCCACCGTGCCATCCTAGGTCATATAACGCCTGCAGTTCTGCCACAACGTCTTCAGGCTCCCTGAACCTTGTCCTTCCGCCGAATAGCGTCGAAACATCACAGAATTCGCAGCCGCCAGGACATCCTCTAGAGAACTGCACTATCATCGAATCATAAGCGTCCATGTTGACAAGATCAAACCTGGCAGAAGGAGGGTTTATCCGTCGGGAAAAATCTTGGACCTGAGCATCTACGTCACTGAATCCACTCCTGCTGACTATCCTCTCAAGACTTTCTCTTGTGGGAGGTCTTGCATACAATGGTTTAAGACTGCCTTGTGCAAGGTCATTCATCACAAGAGGCAGGGTGTTCTCTCCTTCATTCAAAACCCAAACAACCCTGTCTTTCATATCATCCAATATTCCTTGACTTACTTCAAAATATTTTGTGGCTGTCGGTCCTCCGAATAAAATTGTCTTTCCTTCTTCAGATATTCTTTTTATGAGTTCTCGCATTGATTTAAACTGTACCGTCATTCCTGATAGCAAGAACAGGTCAGAATTGCCTATTCGTTCGTCAGACAAAGGTTCGATGTTCGTGTCAACCAATGTCGGCCTGTAATTGTCAGGCAACAGACCGGCGATAGTGATCAACCCCAATGGCGGTAATGCAGCTTTTTTGCCGACAAAACCCAGAGCTTCCTCAAACCCCCAGTAAGTACCTGGAGGGGTCCTAGGGTAAAGCAAAGTCACATCGACCTGACTCCCAGATGATGCTTTTTCCAGTAATCCTCTTGTTAAAATCATCTTTTACAGCCTAAACATTAAATATTTATTTTGAGCATCCAAACAAGAGAATATTGTTCAGAATATCTCACTAAGTTATCTGAATCAAGCAGCTCAAACAGAGAAACAATGAACCAAAAATTGCTGTGCAAAGCAATTATCTTTTTCCTGACACTTATCACACAAATAAAACTATGTTATTAATAAATATTATCTTGTTAAGTACAATTTTTCCTTTATTTTGCTGTTTTCCGCACTTTCTTTCCCAAACTATTTAGGATACCAGGAAAAATTGGCATTATTCAGGTCATTTCCGCTGATTATTTAAACCCTTCCAGACCATGAGCTTTCATGTTTAAGGATTATAAGTCAAAGGTCAGGCATCATTTTCATGATTCTCGTACCTGTAATTCTGCCCTTGCTCATCAAGAAGTGGCGGATTCACCTTGTGCCAACTGACTAGCACACAATAAAATGTCACAATAAAAAAGTATCTAGACAGTGCCAAAATTATTTGGAGATGCGACGGTAGATAACAAAATCCTCTGCTCGGAGCTTATCCCCTACCTGAAGGTTGGGGTATTACGGACTCACAATTGAGACAAATTTTTGGGATTAAAAATCTCGTACTGAAGTAAGGGAGTACACAAAGTCAAAGACTTTAGCACCAAATTTCAAAGAAATTTGAGTATTAAACCCCTATAAAATCTCTAACGAGATTTTTAATAAAATTCTGGAGCAGGCTAAACCAGGAAGATAGTGAATGGAATGCAGTGAAGGATGAATAGAAACAATCAGACTATTTCTTCCCTGAAGAATGGTATGTGTCCCATGGGCTGTCAAAGTACCAGTCGTCCTCCCAGTCCTCCTCTGTCTCGGACCGTGGGTCTTCCTTGCTGTCTTCTATGACCTTGACTTTCTTCTTTTTCTTTATGGATCCCATGATAGTGCCCTAGTTCAGTTTTCAGAAATAGATAGGAATTGATTTTATAAGATTTAAATATTTCGGCATGAACAGCAACAAAACGCTTCATTATTTTTCATGATAAATACCTCCTGGACTGTCAATCATTTAAGAAACATTTAAAAACACCTCAAACTTCGTATTTTCATCAAGGGGTGAGAAAATGTCATTTTTAGCATGGTTTATAGGAGGTATAGTAGTACTTTACATTCTTTCTGGATTGAAAGTAGTCAAGGAGTATGAGCGAGGCGTACTTTTCACACTCGGTAAGTTCAGCGGATTACTGAATCCCGGACTCAAGGTCGTCCTGCCAATATTCCAGCAATGGAATAGAGTTGATATTCGTACCAAGGCTGTTGATGTCCCTGACCAGGACGCGATCACCAAAGATAATGTTTCAATAAAAGTGAATGCAGTCCTTTACTTCAAAGTCAGCGATGCTAAAAAAGCGATAATTGAAGTCGAGCATTTTGAATATGCAGTTAGCCAGCTGGCACAGACGACAATGAGGGATGTTGTTGGCGAGGTTTCTCTGGACTCATTATTGTCCAAGCGGGATCAAATCTCAAAAAGAATTAGGGAGATTGTTGACAAGGCAACTGACCCTTGGGGAATCAAGGTTGAAAGTGTTGAACTGAAGCATGTTGAACTGCCTATGGACTTGAAGAGAGTCATCGGCAAGGAAGCTGAGGCTGAGCGTGAGAAACGGGCAGTGATTATCAAGGCTGAAGGTGAAGTTACTGCCGCCAACAATATTGCTACCGCCGCAAAAATGCTGAGCGGATCCAACGGAGCCCTTCATCTGCGAACCCTGCAGACACTCAATGACCTGTCATCAGACCAGTCGAATACAGTCATCTTTGCTATACCTCTGGAGGTCTTGAGAGCATTTGAGAAGCTGGGTAAAAATTAAAAAAAATAAAAATTGATTTTTTTGTTTATTTCTTTTTTCCTTCCCAGCAGAATCCTTTAAGTGCTAGAAGGAAGAATGCTACTGTGTACCATTGAATTCCCCAAAAGTCCCATGTTCCTAAATCTACCAGCAGGAACAAAATGAAGAACAATATGTACAACCACTTGAACCATTCTTTTCCCATCATATCACCCCAAA
>JAFGHY010000032.1 GCA_016929855.1 Candidatus Woesearchaeota archaeon
AAAAAAAACAAAATATTGGAGGTGAAAAAAATGCCAAACTTTGACAGGACAGGACCTGAAGGAAAAGGACCGAAGACTGGAAGGGGTACAGGATACTGCGGAGACAAAAGCGAAGTCCCGGAAGAAGGAACAACCCAGACAGGACAGACCGGTCCACGAACAGGCAGAGGACTAGGTTTCCGCAGGGGCTTCGGGCGCCAGCGAAGATAATTTTTTTATTTTTTTCAGCAACAGAAAATTTAAACAGACATTTCAAAGGAATGACGTCCTATGCCAAGACCTAAAAGATGCAGAAGAATAGGCAGGAGGCCTGAATTCAACTACTTCAAGCCCTCTGGAGTGAGAAGACGTGATCTTCACACAATAGTCCTTGAGACCGATGAGTATGAAGCCATCAGGCTGAAAGACCTGGAAGGCCTTGACCAGGAAGGAGCCAGCAAACGGATGAATGTCAGTCAGCCGACCTTCCACAGGCTCATCGTGAACGCCAGAAGGAAAATCAGTGATGCTATAGTTAATGGCAAAGCTTTAAGGATTGAGGGGGGTCATGTTCTTTTTCAGGACCAGTGAAGCAGACAACTTTATAAACATATAGGGCATACACCCTTATTGAGGGGGTACAAAATGGACAATAGGATTGTCATGATAGATTTTTCTGGAACACTGATAAAGCCATTCGTGGCAGAACAAGCGAACATCAGGCGCCTTAAGCTCCTTGAAATGCCCTTGCCTGATGAGAAACAGCACAAGCTCCAGCATGGCACTAAAGAGCACTACAAGATCATCAAAGACCACATCACAAAAAAGATGGGTGTGACTGATGACATGAAAATACCCTATCTGCAGAACTATGGCGGTGAGATTCTGGTCAGTGGAACAGACATGAAAACAATGATTATGACAGGTTTGTTCAGAGACTGCATATACATGGTTGCAGCAGAGCATAGAGAGAATGTTTTTGTTGACGGCATGCTCCAAGTGCTTGAAGCCATCAGGAAAAAAGGCTACAAGCTCGCGATCTGCTCAGGCATCAGGAAGGACATAATTACAGGAATCCTGGCCATAACAAAATGTCCTCTGAAGTTCGACTACATCTACGCTCAAGACCCTGTGCTCAGCAGGGATGACAACATGCACCTGGCAGAAAAGCTAAGCAAGAATGGAACAATAGAATATGTGATAGGTGACAAGAAAGACGACCTTTTGCCTGCAAAAAAATTCAATGCAGTGGCAGTGTTCGTTAAATGGGGCCATCCTGTAGGCGGAGAGATGGCCTGCGCAGACTACGCGATCGACAATCCAAAGGAGTTATTAAAAATTATTAAGTGAAAAAGTTTGTTTAACGAAAAAATAAAATCTTCTTGAACTTCTGCACAAAAGGATATTTACTGATACTCTTTTAACTGACATATTATTCTTGGCCGGACAAAAATCCCTTTGGGTTTTTGTCCGGCGACTACTCTGACCTCATTTTCTCGAAGAGAAAATGCAATCCATCCAGATTACTAGTAATGCAAAGTGAATAAAAAAATATAATGAAAAACAAAATATAATACACTCAATGCCTAATCGACCAATAGTTTAACCTTCTCTGGATCGTACTTCCAACCAGACGGCAGTGTATTGTTTGCCAGGTAATACTTGACCAGTCTGTTGATCTTGCTCTCAGTCAATTGCAGTCCGCGTTTAGCAGTGTAGTCATGAATGTTCTCCTCAAGGTGCTTGCGCACGTGAATCGACTTTCTGATGAGAGCCATAAGGTCCTCAGGAATATCCGGGCTCAGACTCTTCTCTTTCAAGATAGTAATTACTGACTTTCCGCAGGCGATCTTCACGTCAGGAATCCCGTACTTATCCCTCAAGACAACGCCAATCTGGCTGGGCTTCTTCCCTTCCTTGCTGTACTTGACAACAAGCAGTTCGACTTCCTTTCCCTTGTACTTGCACCATCCTTTCGGCTGCGGCGCACTTGGTTTTGTGCTTCCTGACTTTCCTTTCTTGTGGCTGTACATTCGTGCCATAATAATCCTCCATCGAATTTTGTCTGCTATTATCGGAAAAAAGAATCAGATTCGACTTTGTTTTGATAATCTTCTTTCCAGCATGCTCGAGCCAATCAGGCAACCGCACTCGGCAGCTATGTGACTTGACCAAAGCATCTATCGATGAAACTTGGGAGAATCGAGGCCTTTTTAAAGCTTTCTGCACCTTCAATAGGGTCTTCTTGACTCAGAAACCTCATCAAGAATCTTCTGCGCGTCAGTGCTGTCCCGCATATCAATTATGTCAGTGCCGGCGCAATAGGGGCATCTTAAGGCTTTCTTGCTGCCCAGCTTTATGGAGAAGTTGTACTTGCACCTCTGGCACTGGTACATGACCCTATCACCCCTTGGCTGTGAAGCCTGAACCATTTTCTGCCGGTCAATCACGATCGGCTGCCTGCCACCTGGCTTCAAGTTCTTGTCAATCTTAGGATACTTCCTGCACTCCAGGCAGACGAGGTGCTTGCCATCCAAGTCATACCTAATCTCACTACTCGGGAACTTCCTCTTGCAGTTCGAGCACATGTACATCCGGGTGTCCATGCCAATACTGTGTGTGCGGTATTATATATTATTTTCGATAGCGAGAGCAGGTATATGTGCAGAATTTGGTGTTTTAGTTGAATTCCTTAACTTCACTTTAAAGCCATGTGTACTGTACTACTACTTTCATATTGGATATATTATTCTAGGCAGTCCAAAAATCTGCCTGCAGTTTTTGAACTGCGAAAAAGAAATTTTTACATGGCCAGACGACCTGGGGGACGTCCCAGTCGGGGTGAGTCGTAGCACTTTCGCAGAAAGTGCGTCTGTGCCATGAACGTTAAAATTTTCTGCAAGACCCTATATTATGCATTCTGATTGTCAGTAATATGAAACTGTTAGTAATATGAAAAGAGTTTACCAGACAAGAAAATATGCAGTCAACTATCATTACTGCTTCTTAATAATCCCATAGCCTATCAGCCTGAACCTGTTGCCGATACGTCTGGAAATCGTGACCTTGGCGTCAGCGTCAGCGCATATCGGAAGCTTGAGCCTGCACCTGATCATGTCCTTCTTAATCTCGGTCACAAAACCGACAGTCGCTGCACTGTTCACGTTTAACATCAATGCCTCGTTGGGCTTGATGTTCTCCACCTTCAATTCATCCTCAGACCCGACAACCCTATCCAGTAAATGAGTCTCGAGCGTCAGGTTATGCCAGACTTCAGGCAAATCGCCAGGCTTGCCCACCAGATTTCCTACAAGAGCGTCTGACTTGACGATAGTCGGGTCCAGGCTCGTCAACAAGGCAATACTCCCTCCCGGAGTTGCCACATCAAGCGTCTGCCTCCCAGTCATTATTCCCTCGACCCTAGCAAAAAGGCTCTCAGCCTTCAACTGGTTGGCTTCAGTGAACAGCCTTCCAGGCCGTATCTCAATCCTGTCACCAATCTTAATCTCACCACTCACCAGACTACCTCCAATAATTCCTCCTGTAAGATCCTTAGGGTTTGTGCCCGGCTTGTTGATATCAAAACTCCTGGCGATGAACATGATAGGCTTCTTATCCTTGGACCTGTCAGGCGTAGGGATGTGCTTTTCCAAAGCCTCAATCAAGAATCCAAGATTAACCTTGTGGGATGCGCTGACAGGAATTATCGGAGCATCAGCATACTCAGTCTCACTCAGGAAATCCTTTATCTGATTGTAATTGCGAAGAGCCCTTTCCTTGTCGACCAAGTCAACCTTATTCTGCACGACAACAACATTCTTGATTCCAGAAATCTGCAAAGCCATAAGATGCTCGCGTGTCTGAGGTTGAGGGCAGGATTCATTGGCAGCAATCAGGAGCATGGCTCCATCCATTATACGTGCGCCGCTCAGCATTGTGGCCATCAGGCTCTCGTGGCCGGGCGCGTCCACAAAACTGACTTTACGGATGAAATCCGTCGGTACCTTGTGCTCCTTGCATTCCTTGGCTGTCGTGAACGCCTCACTGCCCTTGCACTTGGGACAGAGCCTGAACTCCACGTCAGCATAACCAAGCCTGATCGTGATTCCTCTTTTGATTTCTTCAGAATGAGTGTCAGTCCACTTGCCAGTAAGGGCTTCAGTAAGGGTTGTCTTGCCGTGATCGACATGGCCTACAAGCCCAATATTGATTACAGGCTGCATATGGGCATCTGCATCCTTGGATGATTCAGACACAGCTTGCTCTTTCTTTTTTGGCATACCCGTCAGAAAAAAAGTATTGTTTATAAATGTTTAGTGGGAGGCAAGTTCTCTGGGCTCGCAAGCAAAGATATGTATTCTTCCCACCCAGCGCTTCGCCTGGGCAACACGCAGGAGTGCTGAACCAGATCGAAATACTTGGGGAATATTCTATTCCTTTGGGCTATAGAAGTCTTAAACTCACTCATCATCATTTCCCACCTAATTCACCTTCATTTCTGGCAATCCCTGGCAATACCACCTGAAATAGCAGAACGGACTTTTGCTATAGCTTCATGTTCGGATAATTCTGCATTGGAATATCCTGTATTAATTTCCTTGAATAAATTCCGTATCCTATTGTCTTCTGCCGCAAAACGTTCGACAGCGTGGCCAAGGATTTCCATCCTGTAACAAACATTCAAGTATGCTAATGATTGGGCAGGGGATCTGCCAACAACAACACAAACACGCATACTATCATTAACTTCACATTGTCCTATATAAGCAATGGAATCAGCATCACCAACGCATTCCGGCAAATCATGCTCACAAAAGTCCATAACATTACGTGCCAGCAAGAGCATTTCATCCAATGTCAAAGTTTCATCCGCATTCATCCTGATTCACCTGCCTATTCAAAACTCTGCAGAGTATGAAGCATAGACTCTCTCCAATCCGTCGTCTCCGAGTTTTGCTTCGAGGAACATACCGCCTGGCAATCTTTTGGTGACGAATAATGCAGGTGTTATTTCTTCACCGTCCATGACAGCCCGAATCGTGTATCCGAGGCCATTGGACTGGTATCCAAGGTCTGAGGTCCAGACAGTGTCGTCTCCAGAGTGTTCAACGATTGCCTTGCAGGAGAATCCTTGCTCTGCGATCTTGTTTGCTGTTGCGCTCAGATATGGTGCACGCTCTGCCAGGATTCCTATCACGAATGTGTCTCCTGTGGTTTTTGCTCCTAATTTTGAGGCTGTTCCGTATGCCTGTTGTGATAGGGTCAAAGCTCCAGTGAAGTCTCCATTGTCCGGATTATACTGCATGTCGCCGAGCATTCCGTGGCCGTCAAATGTTGAACTGTAGGCTGTTCGGAGCTGGTCGTCAAAGTGCTTGCCGACCATAAAAGCATCATTCTGCCTGTTAAGTACGATGAATCCTGCATATTGGTCCTTTGCACCATTGTTGATATCGTATTCTGCTGCGAATTCTAGGTTTCCGACACTTCCTGATGCGTAAGGGCAGTTGCTGAGCATCTTTCCGTTCTCGTCAAAAGTGAGCCAGAGTGGCATTATGAATTGCCCTTCTAAGACATTGCTGTATCCGAGAGTCCCTGTGCGGGTATTGCTTGATTCGAAGTCCTTAACCCTGCCCCAGAACGTCCCTGCTATTGTCGATAATGCTGAGACTGCCTGGTTGTCAGTTGTCTTTTCATCAAGTGACTCAATTGACATGGTTCTCGTGTCCAATCTTAACGGGCCGTAGGCTGAATGCAGGCGCATCACCTCGCTGCCGTTATTGTATTGGAAGTCGCCACCCAGCTTGAGTTCTGTCTTGGGCTCATCAGCTGTCTGAACTTGAGCTGATTCAATATTCCTTGGTGTGGTGGTGCCTGCAACGAGTGCTGCAAGGCCTGTTAAAAGTGCATGTCTTATGTTCATTTCTAATCCCCCCAAATCATTTTGCTTGCATTTTGCTTGAATGTTACTTTGTAGTAGTAAAGACTCAAGAGTAGAAATATAAACATTTCTATTAAACTATATATACTTGTTTAAATCTATAAATTTTAACGAAAAGTTTAAATATGTGATTAAACTCATCAAGACAATGAAACGAAAGCTCGTGAAGCAAGGAGCAGCAACACTAATGGTGAGCTTGCCTTCCTTCTGGGTTAAGAAGAACGGACTGGCCAAAGGATCTGTAGTGGATATTGAAGAACAACAAACTGCTTTGACAATAAGCACTGACAATGGTACTAATGGCACCAAAAAAGAAATCACAATAGAAATATCCGATGAGAACAGGCATGATACCAGCAATATGCTGACGCATCTGTACAGACGGGGCTTTGATACAATAATGCTCAAAGGCATTGACGACCAAACGCTCCATGAAGTCCGAACTGCTGCGGCTGAACTGCTGCTTGGTTTTGAGATAACAGAGACTACTAAAGGTTACTGCAGGATTGAGAACATATCAGAACCCACAGGAGAGAAGTTCGATGTCCTTCTTAGAAGGTGCTTCCTTGTAATCAAGGAGACGCAATCTCTGTTAAACGAGGACTACAAGAAATCAGAGTTCAACCACTTAGATTCAGTCAAAGAGTTAAGGAATCAGCAGGACAAGCTGCTGCTTTTCTGCAGGAGAGTAATAAGCAAGAATCCGAGCAACATGAAAGAGTCTGTGCTGGAATGGGAGCTGATTACATTCATAATGCATATCGAGCACGCCTACTATTACCTGTACAAGTACTGCAGTGAAAACAAAGCAGGGTTCAGCAAAGAAATCTTTGGCCTACTGCATGGACTTGAAGAGTATTTCCAGCTGTTCTACGACGCCTATTTCCAGAAAGACATCAAAAAGATACACAAGATTAACCAGAAAAAAGAAATCTATCATTTCGGCAAGTGCCTGGAAGTGATGCATTCAAGCACAGCTCATGACGGAGTCATTGCTGCGAAGGTCCGAGAGATATTCCGATGGATTCAGGTTGGGTCGAGCCCGATTCTAGGTATACTCTTCCAGGAAAAGCTTCACTGACACGATGAAGAAGCTCGTGCAAGAAAAACTGTCTTTCTTCAGGGATTATGTAATTTCCTGAAGCATCTTTTGCTGAGATATATTCATTGAAGTTCCAGCTATTCGCGGCCTGGGTTGCCCTCACAAGAGCATTGCCGCCGACATATGTTGAAGTCAAAGCATCCTCGATGTTGACAGAATAACCAACTGCATAATTCTCCATGCTTCTGGTAAGCAGGTCCATGACCATATCATTTACGAAGTGGTTAGGACTTATTCCGAATTCTCCTCTGTTTTCAGGGATGTCTCTCCATCTTGAGTGCATGTCAACAGGTGATATGTCGTAGCCGGTATCTGCTGCAGTCTCAATCCACAATCGCGTTATTTTTCCGACTATGGAACCGGCCCTCTCTTCTGAGTCATGGTAACCTAGCAGATTTTTATATTCAGTTGGCATGTTAAACAATGACTTATCAACTCCCTCATGAGTACTCTGTACAATCATTGTAATGTCAGACAGCTCCAATTTCCTGTAAGATACCTGGCTTACCATGTCATCACGCATTCCATAGTCTGGCCTGGGCAGAACATAAGCACACCATGTCAGTCCCAGTGCAAGGGAAGCAAGACCTACTGCACTTCCTAAGCCCGCAAGAGCTTTGTTCCTCAGCTCCTTTCCGAATTTCCTTCTTTCATCAGAGCGAATTTGGTTTTCATTGAATTTTTTAATGGATTGATTTAATCTACTGACAAGTTCAGAACCATGTCCTATGTGACCCAAATATCCATCTCTTATGACTTCAGCGATTTCTTTGGGAATATCAGATTCATCCAAATTTTCATCTACAAAAGAATAGAAATCCTTTTTTTTCCAAGAGAAGAAATTTCCTACTTCCACATACTTTCGCATTAGTGCTCTTAATGCTTCTTGTCTGATATCATCTCCTCCTTCAGTTTTACTCAAAATTTCATCAATCTCTTTTTGCATTCCATATTTTCCCGATAATAGTTTTTGGAATACACTGGCGAATGCATAAATGTCAGACTTAAAATCAGGATTTTGGCCTTCAAAGAACAATCGCAGATCTCTGGTGTAAATGAAACCCATGTTGTCTCTTGGACCTGAAAGATTGTTGGCAACATAAGTTGCAATTCCCATGTCGCCCAACAGAATATGGCCGTCTTCATCAAGGGGCATGTTGTCTGGTTTTATATCACAGTGCGCAGACTTATGATTCTTATGAAAATCAGCCAAAGCATGAGCAAGGTCTGTGGCATAACCCAAAGCTTTGTCAATCGTTAAACCACTAGGTAGTATATGACGAAAACCCTCTTTTTTTACCCTTCTTTCTTGAGGATGTTCAGGCATTTCCCGAGTTGCTTCTAGTAATACGTCTGACAAAAATCTATCATACCTTTGCATAACAATAAATGGTTCTCCGTCATCTGCAACCTGGAATTCCCTTGGCATCAAATGAGCGCTTGGCTTCAACATAGGAGCTTCTTTTCTCATGTCATCCAATGGATTTAACTGTCTGTGAGACATTTGTGCCTGCGCTGTCTTGCTGGGAGAGGAAACCTTCACTGCAACATCCCTGTCAAGGAGGTCGTCATGCGCTGGATATACTACACCCCATTCTCCAGCACCAAGAATCCCGTCGCCGTCAGGAATGAACCTGGAACTCTTTGCTCTTTTTTTTAGTCGTTCATCTGGTGCTGCACCGGGAGCATCACTTGCGCTTAATCTCTCCTCAAGTCCTCCTTCAATGACTGTTAATTTATGTTGGGTTGGGAAATTGTCATCCCTTTTTCCCCTTCTCAGGTGAGGCGGCATCATTCTGCATCCACCTCCACAGATTTCTCATTAGAACTCTTTGATTCAGGTCTTTCAAGAACTTTTATTCTTATTTCTGCCACAGTACCAGGCTTAAGCTTCTGCTCAAGAACTCTTGGGATTACAACTATGGCCTGACTGCCGTGCTTGGCAATCTTCTTGGTAATGACATATTGTGACATGCTGACCCCCATTGCTTCAAGACACTTGATTTATCTGCAAAATCTATACATAAAATGTGTATTAACTATGCAGTAGTAATAAATGTTATCATATATAAATATTTCGTTTTCAGCGAGGGCAACAACCTTGGCGTTGAGACACCGGGGGTTTTCCCCTCCGGGGTGGTGTCTAGGACATTTACGCTGTAAATGGCCGTCAACCGCCATTTTTGTTGTTGCTACATCAATCAAAACTAGGAACTCACATCCCTTAGAAACCTTTATAAACAGCCTGATTTTTCGACAGATAAAATGAATCAGCCTGACATTAAGATATTCAACAAGTGGGACACTTCTGAGATAAAGGTCGAGGATCCAGGACTTATAAGGTACATCAGCCTCAACCCTATTATAGCTCCAAAGACAGGCGCTAGATACGCTGGAAACCGATTTCATAAGAGTCAGGCAAACATAGTTGAAAGGCTCATCAACAGGATGATGGTAACTGGGCATAGGGGAAAGAAACACAAGGCTACAAGCTATAAGTTCTCAGGAAAATCATCAGAAACATTCAGAATAGTAGAAGAAGCACTCTTGATAGTTGAGAAGAAACTGCACAAGAATCCAGTAGAAGTGCTAGTCAAAGCCATAGAGAACGCAGCACCCCGCGAAGAGATAATCACAATCGAGTACGGTGGCGCAAGATACCCTAAACCAGTGGAAGTAGCACC
>JAFGHY010000033.1 GCA_016929855.1 Candidatus Woesearchaeota archaeon
CTCTGTAGTTGTCAATGCTGTCTGCCACCCTTATCGTGTGGTCATGAATATCTCTAAAATAAGGTATTGCTTTCTTTGAGATTAGTTTGTAATCATTTTTTGTGAGGGATGAGATTTTTTCTCTTTGCGGTAAGGCATGCCTTTTTATCTTTACGATCTGTCTTTTAACATCCAGGATTTCAGACAATAGTTCAGGATTTGGATTTGCAGTGACCCTTTCTTCAATGTCTTCAATAATATCATCAATTTTTTCGAGCACTGGAAAATAATTGTCAACTTCAACATCTAATAGCCTATGAAAGACAAAATCAGGTCCTTTTTGCAAGAGCGCAGAAAGCCTTTCTCTATTTTTCTTAAGTTCTGTGAATGATTCTATGTTTGCTTTGTGGTTTGATATGAGAAATTTATCTCATAGTACAAAGTCCAATTCTTTTATTTCTATTTTCTTCTCTTTCTTAATTCTGTAGAACACGCAGAACACATATTGGGGAAAGTCCTCAACTTTTATCCGTGTATGATTATTGACAAGGTCTTCCACTGTCAGAGGATGCAGGTTAAATACTTTTTTTATTGTATCAGCTTCTTCCTTTGTTATATCTGTAATATCAATCCAAATAGGATATTTTCGTAATTTAGATGTATTGTCAATACTCCCCTTTTTCAAAGAACCATCATAATAATATATTTCTATCAAATTAATGTCCTCATGAAAATAACTAAGTGATATACACTTTAATACTTTTCCATCATTTCCACTGCATATTCTCGAGATACTCCCTTAGCTTTCCGGCAGTCTTATACTTCTTTAGAATAAGTGTTTTCTTGAGACCACAGCATATGTCTTTAATTTCTTTCGGCATTTTGGCGTAGTGCTTCTGCCCTCCCAGAATTTCGTGAAATATCCTTATCATTTCCACTACGTCATCTTTGATGTGCTCTCCGTTGCCAGGACCCCAGTTGTACAGGTCAACCAGTTTGAGGTCAAACCCGAGCCCTACCTTCTGCACGATTATGTTGTCTGTATGCAGGTCTCCATGGTATTCTTTCATGCGGTGAACGCATTCCATTCCTTTTGCTAGCGCATAGAGGAAGTGCAGGGCAGTGAATGGCTGGAGCCTTTTTCCAGGCTGTCTTTTCAGGTAAGACGCGAGAATCTCTCCTTCTATAAAATCAGATATCAGAAATTTTATAATGTGCCCTTGTATGAATACTTCGTCTTGTGTGAAATATTGGATGATTATGTCGCAGTTCCTGAGTTTGTGGAGCTTTTTTGCGTAAAGCCTTGAGGTTTTGTTGTTCTTGTTCCTTTTGGGATAGAAAAATTTTGCGGCCCTTTCTATGCCTGTGTCCAGTTCCTTGATTAGATAGACTTCTCCTTCCCATCCCTTTCCTAACTGCTCTAGAATCTCGTATTTTGCCTTGATAATCTCGCCCGGCTCAAAGTCAAAATCGTTTATTTGTTTCATCGCAAAAAAAGATATCGCTGTGGTTTATATTGTTATGGTTTTCAATTTCTTGAGTTCGCAAAAGTCCGTCATGAAATTGTAAGCTCCAGCATTGAGAAATACTATCTTGTCTCCTTTTTTTGGCGTTTCGGCCAGTCTTACTTTGTACCTGAAAATGTCCATGCTACAGGGAGTGATTCCTTTTATTGTATATTCCTTGCATTCCTTGCTGTTGTCAGGGAGCTCTCCTTCTACAAGGAGTTTAAGTGGTGCTATCAATGTGTCCATCGCGCTGTTATACACGCTGGCATTCACTATTATCTGGTCTCCGATAACTCGCCTGATATGTGTCACAAGTTTAACGCAAGGTCCTGCCAGATACCTTCCTGGCTCGCAGATCAATTCTATTTGTTTTTCATCCAGCAATGCTTTCAATTTAAGTATCTTCTCAAAGATCGATTCAATAGCTTGGTCGCTTGAGTTCTTATAACTAACAGGAAACCCGCCGCCGATATTCAGGATATCGATGGCCTTCAAAGTCTCTTCGTTGAGCGCATCTTCGATTTCTTTCCTTAGGTTCCATTCGCTTGTGTTCTGTGTTTTTCTGTGGAAGTGCACCCCTAGTTTTATGATGTTCTTATTTTTTCTCAGCTCCATTATTTGTTCGTTAATCTCCTTTGAGGGCATTCCAAAAACATAGTATTTTCCTGTGAAAATTGTGAGCTCTCTAAGCTTCATTCGAAGCAGAAGGTCAATCTTCTGATTTTTCTCGTCGACAAATTTAATCAGTTCATACAAGTCTTCAGCATTGTCGACAACGAATTTGGTTATGCCTTTGCTTACTAGGTTCTTGATTTCTTCTTTTGTCCAGCCTTGTGCCAAAAACCAGACTCTTTTCATATTTTTAATAAAGAGTAGTTCGTTCTCTAGGTGAACGCTGAAATCGCAGTTGGTTTCTTGTTCAAGAAGTCTTGCCACTTCAAGGTTTGTCTTTGCACTGTAAGAGATTTTGCAGTTTAGTTTTTGAACTAATTTTTTGTAATCCTTCAGCAATTTTTCTTTGTCCAAAACAAAGTGTGGTTGTTGTATTGTCATTTTTTTATTGTTAGCTGTTTAAGAAAACAACAATGGCGCAAATGACCTGTTTCGAGTCAAAGTTTATTGAGCTTAGCGAAATAAACTGTTTTACCTGCCAGCTTTGTTGTTTTCTTTTTATTCTGATGTTATGATGCCTTCTTTATGTAAAACTTCCAATGCGTGCATAATAGCTAATGGAAAAAACACGCTGACATCTCCAATAACTGTAGCTGCGTCGCTGTCGTCCTTGATTTTCCCCCAGCTTTTTGCTTCCTGTGTCGTGGCGCCGGACATACTGCCCGAAGAAGGGCGAGCTGTTGTCATGTACACTGCGTAGTCGAATCCTCCGTTGAGAAGGGCTCCCAGTATCGCGTGGTGCTTGCTCACTCCTCCACCTAAGGCTATCAGTCCTTTCTTTTCATCAAAGCTCGTGCATCCTACAAGGTTCTTGAAGTCCTGGATTATGTCGACGATAAAGTCTGGATGCTTTTGCTGAAACAGATGAAGATGAAATCCCAGGGCGCCATCAGTGATCGCCGGACAGAAAATTTGAACATTATTTTTGGCAGCTTGATAAATGATTGAATCCTCGTCGTCTATCAATAGTCCGAGCTCATGGATAAGCTCATTTACAGAAATCCTTTTCTTCTTTGCATAGATTTTTTCGAGCATTGGTCTCATCATGTCCTCAAAGTTGCTGTAGGACTCGTTTGTGATGAACAGGTTGCCCACCCTGTTGAGGCCTTTCTCGTGGTTTGAGACATCATCGGAGTGGAAGCTTCCGATTATGAATTTCTCTCCTTTTGAACGCATTATGTCTTCTTCGATGCCTCCGACTGTCGTGACAATCACGTGTGCCATCTTTAGCTGGACAAGCTGAGCAAAGAGCCCCCTAAGACCTGATGTGACCATGTTACTTGTGAATGTAAGGAATATCTTTGCGCCTTCTCGCTTCATCTTTGCCATAGCTTCCCCGGCCCTGACTAGTTCTATGCTCTGGAATCCTACGCTTCCAAGATTTTGTGTGAAGTCCTGCAGGCTAATTCCTGTCTTCCATTTGATGTCTTTTACGTATTCCATTTGATTCCTCAGGTAAGGGGTTTTGATAACAAGTTGCTTTTGAATAGAAATGTTGACGGACGATGCACTAGCTTGTAGAATTCAGGACCTGCTTTTCACTAGGTTCATTTGTGCCATGCGCTTTTGGAGTCTAAAGGGATTTTTAAAGTGTTTGATAAGTATTCCTAAGTGTCTCCAATTTTTTGCCTCTCATCAAGTATTTCCGCCTAGAGAACCTTAAGGCTTTCTCATGCAGGTACATATCGCATGGTTGGCAGGCTGCTGCGAGAAATATTTTTGTGAGCTGGCAATACAAACTCTATCTTTGTGACGGAAACATTTAAAAACTTGCTTTCAAGGGAATTAGGTTTATGGGAAGAGGGAAGTTAGTTTCTATGCTATCATTATTACTTTTGAGTATATTAGTGTATTCTACCTTAGTTGGTGCTGGGTGGTGGGTGAATCATTGCCCGAACGATTGTTATTATGATGATTATGAGACTTGGGTGTGTGATGAGACTGCCGACCCTCCCAGGTATTGCGGTGAAGGTGCAAGGTGTACAGGAGGAGTTTGTGTTAATGACCCTGATCAAGACAATTATTTCATGTGCAATCCTCCAGGCGGCTCGAATGTCATGACACATTATTGGACCTGTGAGGAATGCGAAAGTTATGATAGAAAGAAAACAAATAATGTTGATGGGTGCGGATTTGAGTGGGATGATGATGGCAATCCGCATAATGATCCTCTCCAGTATCATGTTGTTTGCCCTGTAAAAGTACTCGCACATCAAGGTAATGTTTACTGCATGCCTTATAATGGGTGCTTTGAAGACAGCCATTGCGGTGCAGGAATTTCCTGTGTCGAGTCTACGCATACCTGCGAGTATGTCGAGAATGATGACCTTACCCTGCCGAATGATGACGGCTTGTACGGTGACAGGAATTGGAAAGCAATGTACGTTGACATGAATTATGGCGGCAGTGTCTGGCACAATCCTAAAAACACCTGCGAGGCAGAATACAGCTACCTTTTTGCGAATTCCGGTTCAGAGCATTACCCAGATCATGCGGGTGACGTCGCCAGCCAGACTTCAACTGATTTTATTGACTACTGGTACGATTATTTTTCAACTGACAACGTTACAGATTTTGAGGACGGTAATATAGCAATTTTTTCAGAGCCGGAAAATACTGTCGAATGGATTTCTGGGCAGCCTGCAGAGGCTTTAAAGATGTGGCAGACTTATGTCTACGTCGTTCCTGAAGACGATGAAAATTATTATTACGAAAAAGATTTCCAGTTTAGGCATGATGATGCTTTCTGGTTTCTTGTGTTCAACAACTGCACTGATGGTGACGGCGTGAACTTCAATGCTGATAATTGTGATTTGAATCTTGATGATGTTGTTGGTTCTTACTGTGACAGTGATGTTGTCCACGATGCTGTGAACTGGGGGATTCAATTCTCAAGAGGCTGGAATGTTATTCGTGTCGGCCTGACTCAGGACGGCGGCCCATACTATGCCAAAATTGTGGACCATGAGAGCAAGAGGCTGGCTGTCGACGACCATTTTCTTTTCATGAACAGTGAACGTGCATTGAGCAGCGATGAGATGTACAGTTTTGTCAATCAGAGGCAGGATGTGTGTTTGGGATTTGGTGGTGCATGGTTCACTAATACTCCTGAGATAGACTTTGAGAACAAGTGCTGCGGCGACGATCCTAATGATTTTGGTTTTGTCGACCCGAGCAAGCAGTTCATCTGCATGCTGATTGAAGACCCTGACAATGCAAGTTCTCAGGTTCCTGTATGGTATGAAGCGATCCAGTTTTCAGAAGCCCCTAAGATAATCAGGCAGCAGACCCAGACCATAATAAACGATCTCATATCAAACTCTGAGGAGTGGTTTATCTGCAATGCCAACGGCGCGAATGACCTTTCTGGAGCTAACTTGATTCCTGAACTAGGTAGTTTTGATTATGTAGGCGACCAGCTTAATGTGGTAAGCTGTCCTGAACTGGCTACTTTAGTATACGGATATGATGAAAATGGTAACAATTTTGGA
>JAFGHY010000034.1 GCA_016929855.1 Candidatus Woesearchaeota archaeon
AACTTTATATATGCAACAGGTCATAGTCCTTTTGAGGTGGGCCTTTGACTGACTTATCGGACATGAAGGAACCTGGTTACGTACTGAAGAAAGATGATTTTCCATCATTTTTTGCCAGGCTTAAGCAGTTCGGCAGAGTGATAGCACCTCGTATGCAGGACCAGCTGAGGTTTGACGAGGTCGCAAAGCCGGACCAGATAGTATGGTCAGGCCACACTTATTTTTCACCCAAGGAATATGTCTTTCCGCACACGCAGACGCTCTTCAAGTACAAGGATGACAAGCCAATACCTGTGAAAGAAGATGTTGAGCAGATAGTATTACTGGGCGCGAGGCTGTGCGACTTGAACGCATTCTTTGTGAACGACTTCCTGTTCAAGAACAACGAGTTTCCTGACGAGCAGTACATTGAGAAGAGGAGCAAGCTCCTGCTCATTGGCAATTACTGCCACAGTTATGTTGACAGTTACTGCTTCTGCTCCAGTATGGAATTCAAGCCATACTATGATCTGCTCATGATAGACAGAGGCAGCTATTGGCACGTCAAGGTCAACAACCCAAAGCACGACTGGCTTGTCGAAGGGATGGCAACGGAGAACTACAAACCCAAACCTACTGAGTGCAAGGCCCGACTGCCTGACAAGAATATCAAAGAAATGTTCAACAGCGCCGCCTGGGAGAAAGGAAGCAAGGCCTGCTTCAGCTGCGGAAAGTGCACTCACCTCTGCCCTACGTGCATGTGCTTCACTGTCTTTGACGAACCGGACCTCGACCTTAAAGGGGGAGAGCGTAGGCTCGAGTGGGACTCTTGCCAGTTCAAGGATTTCACCGAAGTTGCTGGAGGGCATATTTTCAGGGAGAGCAGGACCGAGAGGTTCAAGCACCGCATATACCATAAGCTCCAGTACTTCAAGGACCAGTTTGGGGTTTTCATGTGTACTGGCTGCGGCAGGTGCATTAGGAACTGCCCTGAAAAGATAGATTGGATAAAGATAATAAATGACGAGAAGAACCTACCCCACTATTTCAATCCGACAAACGGGAAGTCTGCAGAAGAGCTATACCCTCAGAACCAGGAATTGCAGGGCAGACTGTCGGCGGAAAAGACGGATGGGAAGGGGGGTGGAAGCTGATGCTCTACCCTAAGCTTTACAGGATTGACAATAAACTGAAGCAGACGCAGAACGAATACTTGTTCAGGTTCAACACTCCGATGGAATACACGCCTGGCCAGTTCGTGCAGGTCAGCGTGTTCGGATACGGCGAGGCGCCGATATCCATCTGCTCCTACAGCAAGGACTACTTCGAGCTGAGCGTGCGCGCGGTGGGCAACGTGACACAAGCTCTTGCTTCGTTAAACGAAGGCGACATGGTCGGCATAAGGGG
This sequence comes from Candidatus Woesearchaeota archaeon, assembly GCA_016929855.1. Classification (GTDB taxonomy): domain Archaea; phylum Nanobdellota; class Nanobdellia; order Woesearchaeales; family JAHJEM01; genus JAFGHY01. The sequence goes on from JAFGHY010000034.1 coordinate 1,387, forward strand.
CCCTTACGGCAACGGCTATGACATGAAATTGTTCGAAGGCAACAATCTGGTGATTATAGGAGGAGGTTGCGGTGTGGCACCATTGAGGAGTATTGTCGAGTACGTTGATAAACAAAAGGAAAAGTATGGTGAGATGCGCATACTCTTCGGATTCAGGAACAATGACGAGATACTCTTCGCACATGACGAAGAGGATTGGAAGAGAAAGCACATCTATGACATGGTGATTGGCCAGCCAAATCCTGAATGGAAGGGCAAGAAAGGCCTTATCACCGAGATAATCGACCAGCACGTCACGACGAACGAGAAGACAGTGGCTTTCATCTGCGGACCACCAGGCATGATAAATGCTGCCGTAAAAGAGCTCAAGAAGTTCGATTTTCACGACGACCAGATCTTCGTTAGCGCAGAACGCCACATGAAGTGCGCGACAGGAATGTGTGGACACTGCATGATACACGGCAAGTATTGCTGCAAGGACGGCCCGGTATTCAGGTGGGATGAGATAAAGGATGTAAAGGAGTAATGAATATTCATTTAAGTAACCAAATATAAAAGCTGTCAATGAAAATAGTGACTGCAGACGGCCAAGAGCAAGCTCTTGTCCTACGCGACACCCCGGATGGGGCGTCCCCCGTCGCGTCTGCGTCAATTTTGTCATATAAAAATCACAAAGGCAACAACCTTGGCGCAAACGACATGTTTCATGTCGAGGTTTTGAACGAAGTGAAAAACCAGTTTGCCTGCCAAGGAGGTTGTTGCTGTACTACAAAAAGAATAATAACAACTAAAACATGACACCAAAAAAGCCAAAAGTCGGAATTTACAGCGTAACTGGATGCATGGGATGCCAGCTGAACATCCTCTTCCAGGAGGACCTCTTGCAGCTGCTGGACTACATAGATCTGGCTGCGTTTCCAGGCGGACTTGAAAAAAACGATGATGAGAGCAGCGACTTTGATATCATTTTCATGGAAGGGGTGGTAGTCAACGAGAACGAGATCGAGTTCGTCAAGAAGATTCGGGACAGGACCAAGATGCTTGTCGCTATAGGGGCTTGTGCGACTGACGGCTGCGTGCCTGCTATAAAGAACTTCACTGACAAGTGTGCTGTTATCGAAGCGACTTACAAGAACGTTAAACATAACATCGAAGAGATACAGAAGAACCTCAAGAGTGTCGACCCCGCGCCTATCGACAAGTTCGTGAAAGTAGATTATTACATTCGCGGCTGCCCGATGGACAAGGTGGAATTCCTCAAGTTCATGAAGACTATACTGATGGGCAAGGAGTTCAAGGCGGCCAACAAGCCGATATGCCACACGTGCATGCTGCAGGAGAATGGATGCCTTCTCGACCAGGGCAGAGAGTGCCTGGGGCCTGTGACGATCGGCGACTGCAGTGTAATGTGCCCTCACTTCAACCATCCGTGCATAGGCTGCAGAGGACCTTTCCCCGACGCTAACTTTCATGCTTACTTTGACAACCTGCTTAAGCGGGGCATCGACCCGGCCACGACCATGCAGCGACTCAACAAGTACGCCGGCCTGAAATTCAAGGAGATGATCGAAAAGCAATTTGAAACTGGTGAGCATGAAAACAAAGATGAAAAAAAGGTCACTGAAGACATGTATTGCAGACTTGCGCCTGGCAAGCACGACTTACATTTGAAACCAAATAAGGAGTAATTGTCACAATCATAAAAAGAATACAACAACAAAACAGACACAGACGGATTTCTTTGAAATCCTACGACCCACCCCGTAAGGGCCAACCCCCCGGTCGTCTGGTCATTTGTTGTTAAACGAGGTAAGTACAAAATGGACATTAACCTGAACCATATCACAAAGATTGAAGGGCATGCTTCGCTCAAGCTTAGGATAGAGAACAATAAAGTGGTCTTTTGCGAGCTTGGTAGTTTTGAGGGCGCGCGTTTCTTCGAGGGTATCCTTGAGGGCAGGCGTTGGGATGAGGCTCATGAGATAACCTCCAGGATCTGCGGTATTTGCAGTACTGCCCACACGACTTGCGGATTGCAGGCGATCGAAAAGGCTATGGGAATACAGGTTAGCAAGAAGACAGAATTGCTTCGCGAGCTGGTTACTATAGGAGAGCGTCTTCGCAGCCACGCGACTCACTTATACTTTTTTGCCCTGCCGGACTTTCTGGGTTTTGAGAGTGCCATAGCCATGGCATCCAAGTACAAGAACGAGGTCCTGCGTGCTGTAAAGCTGATGAAGGTTGGCAACAGGATTGTAGAGATTGTAGGCGGCCGTAACATGCATCCTTTCTGCTCAGTACCTGGCGGTTACACTCACGTCCCATCAAGGGAGCAGTTGGCTGAGATGAGACAGCTTCTGCAGGAAAGCATTCCTGATGTTGAGGAGACTGTCAAACTTTTTGCCGAGCTGGATTATCCTGACTTCCATCACAAGGCAAAGTACGTGTGTATTCAGCCGGACAGCGCGTTCCCGCTCATCAGTGGCAGGATTGTGAGCAATGATGGATTGAATGTTGATCCTTCTGATTACGAAAAGCATTTTGACGAATATGTGAATCCTTACAGCACTGCGAAGTTCTCCACATACCAGGGCAAGACTTACATGGTAGGGGCCATGGCGAGAACGAACAACAACTGGGAAAGGATAAGCCCGCGGACCAAGGCGCTTGTTGATAAGCTGAAGATAATTTTCCCTACTGACAATCCTTTCATGAACAACTTGGCCCAGGCTTTGGAGATGGTGCATTGGACTGAGAAGGCTATTGAGATATGCAACATGGATTTCAGGTTTGAAGGCCTGCCTAAATTTGATGTGAAAGGAGGCAGGGGTATTGCAAGTGGAGAGGCACCGCGTGGAATATTGTTTCACGATTACACTTTGAACAATCTTGGCATCATCACCAAGGTGAACATAATAACCCCTACTGTGCAGAACCTGAGAGCAATGAACGAGGACATCAGGGGTTTTGTCGAGCAGGTGCTGGAGAAAAAATCACTTGCTCAGGAAGAGATCATCCTAAAGATTGAGAGTCTGATTAGAGCTTATGATCCTTGTTTCAGCTGCAGTACACATTTCTTGAAGGTGAATTGGGTCTAAAAAATACTTCCGTATCTGACAAACATTATAATTATGAAAATCAGAAAAACTACAGGTATGAATATTATGATGAAGAAGGGTGCAAGCACCGCCCAGACTGCCAGTTCCGTACTAGTTTTGTGTAATGTCCGCACACCAAATACTGTCAGGACAATCGAGTAAATCCATGCAAGGTACCCTGCCACTGGAATGAGCGAGATTACTAGTGCAGGGAGTGTACTGTAGTTCCATGCCTTGAACGAGTCTGCATAACTGCCTTTTGCTTTGCCGATCTTGACCGCGCCCTTTATCAGAAGAGGACAGAAGAATGATAATATAATCAATACTGGAAACATTCCCAGGACAATGCCTAATGAGCCGAACACTGAGAACAGGCCAGACATCAAGCTACTCCTTCTGCCAGAACTTGGAATCAAGTGACATTGAGAACGCGATAATGATAGAGCTTGTTCGATGAATCCTGATTACCATGAGAACATTGCAGGGTCAGCCCAATCTCGTTCTACGCGGTCCTGGACTGATTCCGGAAGAAGCTCCCTTAGTCTTTCCCTACCTTGATCGCTATCCTCCTGCCTTTGTTTTGGCCCAAACCTCATTGCAACAATCCCGTGCAGAGTCCTTTCCAGGAATGCAGGATTTGCTTCCACCGAGTAAGCTTCTGGGTGGCCTCTCAAATCGTTTCTAAGCAGCCTGTATGCAACACAAAAATCGCTATTAACAACCCTTGGATTAAACATGCCATTCTCAAGCATTACATTTGCTTTCCAGTCAGCCCACGTAGGATTATCCCTGAAGAGATGATCTTCTTCAAATAGTCCTGGCCAGTAGAGAGGGCGGACGACTGCAATGTCTGAAAGCAGTAATGGTTCTCTTATTCCTGGTGTGTGCCCGTATCCTCCATGACCTCCATTTACTTCCAGGTAGTTTCTTCGGTCAAGGATTCTAAGTATTTCTCTGAGCGCATTGTCTTTCTGCTCTCTTGTCAAGTAGGGATAAACTGCTCCCACGGCGTTGTAGACTGCCCAGGGTATTGTCTCCAGTGGCCCGCCTGCAATGGCTTCAATGAGGCATCGTGTATTTCCATGTTCTTCTGTAGTGTATGCCTGGTCAAGACCTCTTTCGTAGGCGCCAACAATCATTCGAATTCCTTTATTAGGGTCGTGCAGTAACGCCTGCCTGACCTGCTCGACGTGCATCATCTCCGCAATCTCAGATCAGCTACGTGCTGGTCAAAAGCTTCTATTATAGCATCAACGTCCAACTTGCATTTCCCATCATTGCAATCGCTCTGATGGCGGGATGATTAATATTTATTAAAGCCTTTAGAAAGGATTATAAACATCCCTGAGTGAAAACTAACTGTACAGCCAGCCAAGTCCTTTTTCAACTTTGCTCTTGCACTCTTGGTTCAGGACCCACAATGAGAATCACACTAAAAAATCCAGGAAGATAGTCAATCCTGAACAGGAAATGCTTTACGCTAAGCACGTTGAAAATCCTGTGAAACGATTGATTCTCGTGCACCACCGAAGGTTTGTTAATACTGTCAAGCTGATGTATGAGAAATTAAACAGCAGGAGATACTTCTAATTGTCCTTCAGCTTGTTCAGCATTACCATTACTTTCCTGGTCAACTCGTCTAATTCTCCGGTCAACGGAATGCCCAGCACCAGCACATCTGATTTCTCACCAAGGCTCTCGCGGAGTTTGATGAAGAATCCAAGGTCGATATCATGGCATGTCACACTGCTGCAACTCACAATCCTATTCATATCATTGATTATTGTCGGTTCCTTGACGCCTTCCACCACGTCGATTATCAGGCAGGGGTTGTCAAGGTCTATGCTGTCAGGAGTCTCAACAATATGGATGTCAAATTTGTCTTTGAGTCTCTCTCCAACCTTCAATGCAAGATTATCTTTTTCGATGAACTTCGCGCCGATAGCGTATATTGTCCTTTTCATGTTAGTGTACTGTTTTGTTCATCGTATATAAATTTTGACTTTTGATATTCTTTTTTTAATATTTTTTCGCC